>JBCCHV010000003.1 GCA_039028635.1 Acidobacteriota bacterium | reverse complement strand
GGTTCTTGGGCCTCCTCACCCATCGCGGTGGCTTCGCCACCGCCGGGCCCTCTCGGGCCCGGTAGCAGGTTGCCAACGAGTTTTTCAGCAACCTGCTAGCGCGTGCGTCGACGTTGCAGGCTGGCCGAGGCGGCAACGTCCGGTGGCTGGAAGATCAGGTCGCCGCGGGCGCCGCCGCTCGACAGCTCGGCGGCGTTGGCTTCGTCGGTGTCGATGTGCATCTCGAGGACGTAGCTGTCTTTGACCCGTACCAGGACATCACCGAAGGTCAGGTCGCGATCACCGCCCTGGATCGCGACTTCGACCTGGTCGCCGTTCTCGACGCCATAGGCCAGGGCATCTTGGGCCGTCATGTGGATGTGGCGCCAGGCGCAGATCAGGCCCTCTTCCAGATGGAGCGTGCCGGCTGGTCCGATCAGGGTGATCGGGGCGGAACCCTGGGTCTTCCCTGAAGCGCGAATCGGCGCGTCGACGCCCAATGCGAACTCATCGGTTCGTGAGATCTCGATCTGGGGCGTCTTGCGCAAGGGCCCGAGCACCCGGACATTTTCGATACGCCCTCGCGGTCCGACCAGGGTCACCGTTTCGTGGGCGGCGAACTGGCCCGGTTGCGAGAGATTGCGGTAGACCGTGAGCTCGCGGTCGGGGCCGAAGAGGGCGTCCATCGAGGCCCGGTCGAGATGCACGTGGCGACCACTGATGGCGATGGGGATCGGTCCCGGTGTACGGACCTCCGTCTTGCCCTGGGCCACCAGGGCGGTCTGGCGGGCGGTCATCAACTCCTCGTTGGTCTTGACCACCAGCGTACGAACCAGCGCTCGGTCGGCACTGACGTCTACCACCGGGCAGTCGGCTCCGACCCGCACGTCCTGATTGCGGTCTTCATCGAGGCGGACGCCCAGGAAGTCGAGCTGCTGCAGGATCCGGCGGCGCATTTGGGCGCTGTTCTCGCCGATTCCGCCGGTCAGAACGATGCCATCGACCCCGCCCATGGCGGCCGCGTAGGCGCCGATATAGCGGCGCACGGCGTGGGCGTAGACGGTGATCGCCAGGCGGGCGCGGTCGTTGCCGGCGGCCGCCTGCTCTTCGATATCGCGCAGGTCATTGCCCAGACCGCTGAGGCCCGCCAAACCGCTTTCGCGGTTGAGGACTCGATCCGTTTCGTCGACGCCGAGCTGGCGTACCAGCTCGAGAACGGCTCCGGGATCGAGGTCGCCGCAGCGGGTTCCCATGACCAATCCTTCGAGGGGCGTCAAGCCCATCGAGGTTTCGACGGAGGTCCCGAGCTCGATGGCGCAGGCGCTGGCGCCGTTGCCGAGATGGAGGGTGATCAGGCGCAGCTCGCGGAGGTCCCGCTCGAGGTAGTCGGCGGCCACTTGCGAGACGTAGGCGTGGGACGGGCCGTGGAAGCCGTAGCGGCGGATGCCGAGGCGGCGCGCCAGGTCGATATCGAGAGCGTAGTACTGGGCCCTGCGGGGCAGCCGGCGATGAAATGCGGTGTCGAAAACCGCGACGTGCGGCAGGGCCGGCAGTGCCTGGCGGGCGATCCGAATGCCGGAGAGGTTCGCCGGATTGTGCAGCGGCGCCAGCGGAACGCAGCCCTCGATTCCGGCAACCACCTCGTCGTCGATCAAGGTGGCGTCCTGGAAACGCTCGCCGCCGTGGACCACGCGATGGCCAACCGCCTCGGGTTCGAATCCCTCGACCTGCGCGAGAACTTCGGTGACGGCCTTTTCGTGGGTTTGCCCCTGGTGACCGATCCGCTCGACGACACCGGTGTGCAGCGCCTCGCCGGTCGCCGTGTCGATCACCTGGTATTTGACGCTCGACGATCCGCAGTTGATGACCAAGACCTTCATGGAGAACCTCGCTTGAGTTTCTGTCTCTTGGGGCTTTGCAGGTTTCAGCAGTGCGACGGGCAGGTCGACCGACGTTTGGGATCGGCATGCAATCTACCACCGGCGACCCACCTCGGGGAGCCCGGCGGGATTCGGTGCTGGAGGAGCCGTGGAGGTCGATCTCTTCGGGGGCCGTGATTGATCGCTCAACCGGGGCGCGGCTACGATGGCGCCAGGAGGGTCGCCTGACGATCGTGGACAGACCCGCCGGAAAGACCGGCTCTTGGGCTATGCCGTTGTGCAATGCCACGACAAGACGCTCTCCGGAACTCGAGGGAGGCCTATGACGCGACGCATCGCACGGTTCATGACCCTGCTCATCATCTTGCCCTTCTGCTCAGCCGAAGGTCAGTCCTACGATCACGTTCAGCCTCGAGATCGCAACGATGGATGGGCCGTGGGGACCTTGCAGGAGGTCGGCATCGATCCAGCCCAGGTCAAGGACGTGATCACCACCGTCGGCTACTCTCACGGCACCCACAATCTGCGGAGCATCCTCGTCGCCCGCCATGGCAAGCTGGTCGTGGAGCAGTACCTCAACAGTTACGCCGTGGACACGATCCACGATGTCCGGTCGGCCGGGAAGACCTTTACCGGCGCACTGGTCGGGATCGCCATCGACCAGGGCCTGATTCGAGGTACTAGTGAGACCGTTCTTGCACTCTTTGGGAGTCCGAAGGGGTACGCGAACCCCGGCAACGGTAAAGAGGACATCACCTTGGAGAATCTCCTCAACATGTCCTCGGGCATGGCAGCCGATGCCTACGACGTGAGGACGCCGGGAAATGAGCTGCACCTCCGGGAGTCGGATGATTTCGTGCAGTTCATCTTGGATCTCCCGATGAGCTTTCCCCCCGGGGAGAAGTATCAATACAACTCGGCGGCGGCCTATCTCGCTGGGGCGGCGGTTGAGAGGGCCAGCGGCCGGACGCTCTCGGACTTCGCGGCCGAGCATCTCTTCGGGCCACTCGGCATGTCCCAGTACTACTGGACCAAAGGCCCCAAGAACACCACCCACGGCATGGGCGGCCTCTTCGTGACCGCCCGCGATTTCGCCAAGTTGGGAGCTCTGTATTTGAACCAGGGTCAATGGAACGGCCAGCAGATCATCAGTCGGCAGTGGGTCGAAGAAAGTCTGCGCAGTCGATTCCCGGTCGACGGCCCGCCGTTCCTTCAGACCGGCTATGGCCGGTTTTGGTTGGTAGCGGATCGAGACGTTTTTGGAAAGAGCTACCGAGTTTTCTACGCTTCCGGCAACGGTGGCAATGTGGTGGCGATCGTGCCCAGGCTGGACCTAGTGGTTTCGATCCAGCAGTCCGCCTACGGCCAGGGCTACCCGCACTTTCGCGCCTTCTCGATCCTCGATGGCATGATCAAGGCCTGCGTTCTCGGCGACCGCTGACCGAGACGAACCCGGCCGCCGAAGGCGGTTGAAAAACCGAGATCGCAAGGACTCGGGCAGTGTTTGGCGTTCTCTCGGGTGATGATGTCCCGCGCCACCGCTACCACCCCCTGGGGATTCGATGCCCGCGCCGTTCCGGCGGAGGTCGACAAATGCCGTTTGGCTTTGTGCGAGTGCTTGTGCGAAAATCTCGCCATGGCGACCAATCTAGCCATCGATCCCGATCTCCTCGAACGAGCTGTCGAGGTCAGTGGCGTGAAGACCAAGAC
Organism: Acidobacteriota bacterium; assembly: GCA_039028635.1. Lineage (NCBI taxonomy): Bacteria > Pseudomonadati > Acidobacteriota > Acidobacteriota bacterium. Next base: position 164,555 of record JBCCHV010000003.1, on the reverse strand, counting down.
GGCTGCCGTGACCCTTGCCCTCAAAGAGCTCGTCGCCCGCCGGGAACAAGCCCGCATCGTGGAGCTCTTCGGCTCTCTCGACTGGGATCCGGATTACGACTACAAGACCGAACGCGCTCGGGATTGAGTCTCTTCGTCGATACCAGCGTTTGGTCTCTGGCCTTTCGCCGGGATCGCCCCGAGAGCAGCGAGGAAACGCTGCGTCTTCAGCATGCGCTGGAGAAGAGAGAAACGGTCCTGACGACGGGTTTGGTGCTTCAGGAGCTGTTGCAGGGCCTGCGCGGTCCCAAGGCGGCGGAGGCCCTGATCGACCGATTCCGTTTTCTTCCCATCATCGTCCCGGATCGCAACGACCACGTCGAGGCTGCTGAGCTTCGCAACCAATGCCGACGACGCGGAGTCCAGTTGAGCACCATCGACGCGCTCTTGGCCCAGCTCTGCCTGCGTCGCCGCTTGACCCTGCTGACGACCGATCGCGATTTCCACCACGCCGCTCGCCTGTTCCCTCTGGAGATCTGGAAACCCGGCAAGGCGAGAGTAGGCTAGGTTCGCAACACTCAGCTTCGAGCTCGAATCATCAAAGTCTCGGCCGCGACGACTTCGCCCTCCGGCGAGGATAGAATCATGCAGCAATGGCTACGAATCGAGCTGTGAAGACGCCCAAAGTGTCTCCTCAGGTATCTCTTCGTCTCGGTCTGGGTACAGCCCTGCTCGCTCTCGGCCTTTCGGGCATGCTCCTCAGAATCGCCCAAAGTGGACCCGACTGGGAAGTGCCCTCCGCGGTGGTCGCGGCGCTTGACTATGGCTCCATCTTGGCCGTCGCTCTTCTGATCGGGGCCACGATCGGGCTCATCCATGCCAGTCTGGCTGGGACCCTTCCCCGTCTTGCCAAGGGTGGGGCTGCGGCGGTCCTTCTGCTGGCAGGTCTCTCTGTGGCCGCGGTGCTCTTGGCGGACCCCGCCCAGTGGCCCGATCGACGACCAGTGCTGTCAGGACTCGCTGAAGTGACTGCCTTCGGCCTATTTCTTCTCAGCGGACCCGTCTTTTGGCTGCTGGGTTTTCGGGCACTACCCCAGGCTCCCTGTCGCCGAGGGCTGCCAGCAGTGGGCTTGGCTGTGCTCTCGACCCTTGTCGTGGGCTTCGTATCAACCGGTATCGTGCTGGTGTTCTCTTGAAATCGCTGCACTCGTCAAGAAATGACTTCGTCCTTCTTGGGAAGCACACAAGCTCCTTCTTCGGCGATCCTCGTGGCTGTGATCGAGCGGATGAAACGAGATAGCAAAGCACGCTTCTTCTTGGGGATTGCGAATCCAAACTTGGGAGACCTCTGGGCGATGAGCTTTTGCAAGCCTCTTTCATGCGTCATGCTGATAGGTCTCTTTCTCGCGCCGCCTTGCGTCTCTGGCGAGGCACTCGACATCCATAGATTCCAGCTCGTTTCTGTAGGCAGTGAATTCACCTTGCACAGTTCGGATGGCCAGTCGGTTCCAGTGCCTCGGGAATGGCTCATGCCTGCTCAGCAGGTCAGGGAAGAAGAGTCGACCTATGTCTCCTCGTTCGACTACAGCAAGCCCGTTACGGCTTTTCGCGTGACCAATGAGCTCATCGGTCTTCACCTGTCGTCCTATCAGATTCAGAAAGAGGGGTCGGCGAGAGCGGCGGCTGGGAGAGATGTCTTCTTGTTGTTCGATCCACAGAGGCAGGAGCTGCATGAAGGGCTGATGGACCTCGGTGTCACCAAGAGACGAATTCGCTTCATGGGCTGCGCCAGGGCCTACCATCACGACTTCACGCTTGAAGACATCAACGGTGATTATCGCACCGATATTGGAGTCAAGAAGGACGAGATTCGATGCGACTTGGTCCACAACGAGATAGAAGATGTGGATTACTTCGTCAGCAAGGAAGCCAGTCATGAATGGCGCTGGTTCGTTCTCGAGGGAGACCAGTGGCGATACAGCGCGTCTCACGACGGGCGTGCCCCTTCGGCGAGCTCCGTCGAGCTACCTTTCATCGATATGCTCAAGAGCCCCGTCGATTTCGTGCGAGAGATGACCTCACCGATTGATAGGTAGTGAAGATCGTCCTCCGGAAAAGCTCCGCAAGCAGTGACGACTGGGAGGACCGAATTGGTGAGTCGCTGGGCGTTCGTGTAAGCGTCGGGATTGCAGTGGCACCGGATGGGGACTTCTCGATTCCGGAGGTGGGGCCTTTCGAGCTGAACCAACTACTGGGCGTCGCGACGTTGGATCTCGGTAAGGAGTTGCCTCAGGAAAGGAAGTTGGGATTGGTCCTTCGGCCGGCCAGCATGCTCCTTGGTCGCGATGATCATCTCGAGATTGAGGACTCTCACCACGAAGTCCGCCACTTCGAGCAGCTGTGTGTCTTCGATCAGATCCTGGAACGCCAAATTCTGGCCCACAGTGCGCAGCATATCTACACGGCCACAGTTCGTCTTGAGCAGGTGGACACTCATGCCTGCCAACCGAGAAACGTCCGGCTCGATATGGCGGCCTGCGGGATCGAGGTAGTAGGCCTCTAAGTCTCCAAGCGCGTTGGCCAGACGGCCCAGATTCCTCTCCGATGAGAGGTAGACCAAGTCGATGTCTTCGGTGCTGAGAGGAGATCCTTGCAGGATCGCCGCGATACCACCAACGACGATGAACTCGACTTCGTTTCGGTTCAGAATCCGAAGAACCTCGTCGAATCGGGCTTCAACCACCGTTCTGGGCGCGGATTCGGAATACAGTGTTCATGAAATTCTGGGCAGCTCGCAGGCGCTCCGTCGGCGTGAGCTGGAGCCTCTCGCGGATCTGACTGACGTCACCCCAGTCGAGTCCCCACTGCGACTGTTCTCCTCGATAGTCGTCGGTACATGTCCGCTCCATCCCTGGACTTGCACGCTGCCCTTCTTGCCGCCGTTCCATTCTTGGATTCTACCAAAGGCCCGCCAGCCAGGCAGGAGGACGGCCTCGAAGGTCGGCTAGAGAGTCGCACACGGTCCTGCTCAGCTACGGGGAACTATCCCTAGGTGTTGTCCGTTGCGACAGGAGACGAAGAATCCGGGCTGTCCTCGCTGATGCCTGTCGTGGCATCGAGGAATCCAGCGCGCCCACCGTAGCACCAGCCTCCCAACCAACTTTCGTTGGGGAGATTTCTAACTTCTTCCAGTGTCGATCCGCGGGCGAGTCAGACAGGATTTCTCGACGTTGATTGGGTTTGGTTGGTGCAACCCCGGTGACTTCGAAGAAAAGGACAAGAGCATGAAATACATACCAGATGATCAAGACCTCTCACGCGGCGCCGGCCAACTCGCCAAAGCGATCAAGCAAGCACGTCAGATCATGTTCGACGCGCCCTGGGTCGCCGAGAGCCCGGACCCTGAACAGGAACGGGCGGCCGCCGAGCGACAGCTGAAGCATCAGCTGTCGGCTGCTCTCGATCAAGGATTCATTCTCCACGACGTGTGCCAGCCAGAGCTTCGGCTGCTAAACCAACACAACCAGTTTGGCCTGGTGAATCCGGATAACCGGTACCACATCGCCAACATCACGACCCCCGGCACCTATACCCTTCGTGGCAAGCGTGGAACGAGCGCCGATTTGCAAATCCAGGTGGGTGCCGGCGACCCGGGCTTCACCGACGAGACCAACCTCGACCCCGTGAGCCTGCTCTCCCTGGACGACCTCGAGGTCGAGGACGACGGCTCCTTCGAGATCACCATCAGCGACACCGACCCGGGAGGAAACTGGCTCTGCAACACCAATGGGGACCTCACGGCGAAGAATCTCCTGCTTCGCGAAAGCTTCATGGACTGGAACACCGAGGTCGGCACCACCTGGTACCTCGAGCGCACGGATACGCGCGGCATGCCGAGCCCTCTTCCCGATCGCGACCTCGTGAACTACCAGTACGAACGTGCCTCCCAATACCTCGTGGCGTCTGCCGCCGCCTGGGTCAATCTGGTCACGTTCCTGCGCGGAGAGATTCCGCCAGGCATTTTGAGTCCGCCGAAGGAAACCAAGCTCCCGGGCCAATACGCCTCCGCCGGTTTCTTCCGCATGCGGCCGGATCGAGCCGTCATCATCACGCTGCCAAAAGTACCCGCACGGTACCAGGCCGCCCAAGTCGGTGATCTCTGGTTCAGCGGCCTGGATTTCTGCCACCGCCAGTCGAGCCTCACCCTCTCGCAAGCGCGGGAAAGTAGCGACGGTCTCTATCGGCTGGTGCTGAGCGCCCAGGATCCCGGCGTCGCCAATTGGCTGGATCCAGCCGGCGCGTCCACTGCCTTTGTGTACGTTCGGTGGCAAGGACTGCAGCAGGGATGCACGTTGGCTCCTTCCGAGTTCCCCCGTGCCCGCGTGGTCCGTTTCGACGAGCTCCGCGAGCGCCTACCCGACGACGAGCCGGATTTCTCGGCTGAGGAGCGAGTGGAGCAGCTGGCGGCTCGGCAGGCTGCGGGCCTGAGGAGTCCGCGCTCGTTCTAGAGTGTGACTGTTCGAGCGAGGCGGAGGGCTTCTACGGTCTGGAATCCAAGGCCACAGCGTCGAGCCCGGGTTGTGAGAAGCAGCTCCGGTTTGCGAGGTGCTCAATGATGTTGGCCTACAGTCCCAGCGCGCGCTCCGCCTCGATGAACCTCGCGTCCTCGCGATGGGCAGAGAACAAGGGATCGACGATGGCGAAAGGAAGTGCCCAGCCTCGGCCTTCGCGGGCGCCGTCGGCCAGCGCATCGAGGGCGCCTTCCGTATCCCCGAGCGAGAGTTTTGCCAAGGCTTCTGCCGCGGCTGTGGTCCCGCAGCCAGGCTCGGCATCGAGGTACGCGAGGTGGCGGCGGAAGTAGTCCTCGACCATCGATTCTCCGGACCGTGACGACGTTGGCGAGATGGCTCGCTCCGCGACCAGGGTCACGAGCTCGTCGTTCCGTCCTTCGACCAGTAGCGCCTGAACGAGACATTGGAACGCCGATGGATTGGCGGGATCCAGCTCGAGGCTACGCCGGCACTCGGAGGTCGCGCCTGCGATGTCGCCGGCGTAGTAAAGCGTCCACCCGAGATCTGCGCGCAGACCTGTCGAGATCGGATCGAGCGCGACCGCTCGTCGCGCCGCTGCAACTGCTTTGTCGAACCGGCCGTGAACGATCTCCATGGCCGCTCGCAACTGCCAAAGATTGGCGCTCTTCGGTTCCAACGCCGCAGCCCGCTCGAGGGCCTGTTGGCCACCCAGCCAGTCCCATTCTTCCCACAGCCGGAGCTGGGCCAGCTGCCGCCAGGCCCGTGCATTGTCCGCATCGCGAGCGAGCGCGCCCTCGAGTGCGAGCCGAGCCCGTTCAACGCGGCCCACGGCCGGGCGAGCGAGCTCGGTCTCGGCACGGGCGCTCCAAGGCTCAGCCCAACCGGGGGCGCGCGCGGTCGCCCGTTCGAAGCGCTCGATGGCGGCCTCGAAGTCCCGCTGACGGACCAGGTGCGACGCTTCCTCGTAGAGCCGGTTCGCTTCGGCGTCGTGGGGGTCGGTTGAGAATGGGGCCAAGGCGTCCGATGGTGCCGTGCCGTCGCCGTGTTGCTGCAACGCGGTCGGAATCGAGAGGACCAAGGCCGTTACTCCGGCGAGCACGAAGGCGATCCCGCTGTAGATGATCTGGGTTGAACGGCCGGTGTTCCGAACATCGACCGGTGGAAGAGCGCCAGCCGCTGGAGTCTGGTGCTCGTCGGATCGCAGGCGGCCGATGAAGCGATAGCCACGGCGTGGGACGGTCTCGATGAACCGCGGCTCGGCGGCCGAGTCGCCCAAGGTCGTGCGAATCCGGCTGATCGCTTGATGGAGGCCCGTCTCCCATTCGACGGCAGCCGTGCCCCAGATTCGCTCTCTCAGGACGTCGCGCGTTACCAGGACGGCCGCGTGGTCGACCAGCAGCGCGAGCACGCGCGAGGGTTGCGGCGGCAGGTCGACCGGTAGGCCCGCGCTCCAGAGCTCGGCGGTATCGAGATCCAACTCGTAGTTGTCGAACCGCACGCGGCGAGAGACGGTGTCGGTCATGAGGTTGGTTACGCGAAAGACGCGTGGGAGTTGGGGTCCGGCCTGTTCTGGCAGGCCGAAACGGATCATCAGAGTTCGTTCAGGGTTCGCAAAGGGAGCTCTCCTCAGGGGCCGCGTAAGAGGTCCTGTCAGTTCGGATAGACCGACTGGCGAACACGGAAAGGAACCCGTCAAAAGGCCAAGCGACGGACCATGCAGCAAAGAGAACCGATGACTGAAGAGGAGAGAAAATCATGATCAACCACCGACAACTCATCTTGATCGCGCTCCTGTGGTGGCCGGCCGCGGTCGCCTTCTCGCAGGACGAGCCCAAGCCGGCCGCGCCCCCCACCGCGTCGCAGCCAGCGGCCGTCGTCCAGGGCTCGCCAGACCGGCAGCCAGTGACTCTCGAGAACACCGAGGTCCGCCTCTTGCGCTCGAAGATCGTGGGGCAAGACCTCAAGCTATTCGTAGCCCGGCCATTCCGACCACCCGTAGCGGACGATGGCAAGTTCCCGGTGCTTTACCTGCTCGATGCCGAGATGTCTTTCCCACTCGTCCAGCAGATCGTGTTGTCCTTGCAAAGCGGCTTCGAAATGCCACCGGTCCTCATCGTCGGTATTGGCTACCCCGGCGGATTCCGAGAGAACAGCGTTCGACGGACCCGCGACTACACGCCGACACCTGATCCGGTCTTCACGAAGTTCGCGCGCCGTTGGGGCGGCAGCGACGGCACCTCCGGCGAGGCAGCGTCCTTCCTCCGCTTCATTCGCGAGGAGCTCAAGCCCTTCGTGGAGGCGAGCTACCCGGCAAACCCGGACGACGCGACAATCTTCGGTGCATCTTTCGGCGGTCTATTCGCGACCTATGCCCTTCTCGAAGCGCCCGATACCTTCCAACGTTATGTGATCGGAAGTCCATCCCTCTGGTGGGACAAGAGAGTCATTTTCGAGCTCGAGAAGCAGTACGCCGCGGCGCACGAGAACCTGCACGCTCGCGTCTTCATCGGCGCCGGAGGCCACGAGACGGACGAGCATGAGCGAGAGCAGCTTGCAAAGCTACCGGAGGCAGTCAGGCGCCCTGTATTGGATTTTCAGAAAGCGATCGACGGTGCGGCGCAGATGGTCGAGGCGATCGAGCCCTTCGTCGCGACGCTCGCGGGTCGGAACTACCCTGGGCTCGACTTGACCTTGCATGTGTTTCCGGGAGAGACCCACGGGTCCGTACAGCCAATGGTCGCCAGCCGAGGGCTGAAGACGGTGTTTGCTTCGCCCTGACCGCCAATCCGAGCCCGCCGCAGGCGGCGCGGCGGGTCGTTCTTGCAGCGGTCGCCGAGTCCAGGGAACGCGACAGTGCGCGAAAGCAGCGCGCCTCGCAAGGATCTGGGCGGTGTTTGGCGTCCTCCCGAGTGATGATGTCCCGCGCCACCGCCGCCACCCCCTGGGGAATCGATGCCCGCGCCGTGCAGGTCGAAGTCGACGTGCGCAACGGCCTGCCGCAGATGCAGCTCGTCGGCTTGCCCGATGCCGCCGTGCGGGAGAGCCGGGAGCGGGTGCGGGCGGCGATCAAAAACTGTGGCTTCGAGCTGCCGCCGCGGGTGGTGGTGGTCAACCTGGCGCCGGCGGATCTGCGCAAGGAGGGCAGTCACCTCGATCTCGCCATCGCCCTGGCGCTGCTGTCGGCCCACGGCCATTTGCCGCAGACGGCCCTCGATCGGCGCCTGGTGTGCGGGGAGCTCGGCCTCGACGGCAGCCTACGGTCGGTGCGCGGGGGGCTGGCCCTGGCCGAGTGCGCTCGCTCCCTCGAGGTCGACGAAGTCCTGCTGCCGACGGCGTCGGCTTGTCAGGCGGCAGCTCTCGAGGCGCTGCCGGTGGTGGCCGTCGACAGTCTCGGGGAGGCGGTCCAGCACCTGCTAGCCCTCGAGCGGCGGGAGCCGGTGACCGCCGCCAGCGCGGCCGTGGGGGAGACCCGAGACTCGACGGACCTCTCCGAGGTGCGCGGCCAGCTCCTCGGCAAGCGCGCCCTCGAAGTCGCCGCGGCGGGAAGCCACAATCTGCTCTTCGGTGGACCGCCAGGCAGTGGCAAGACCATGCTGGCGCGGCGCCTGCCCGGTCTCCTGCCACCCCTCACCACGGCGGAGGCCCTCGAGGTCACCAAGATCCACTCACTGGTGGGCGAAGACTGCCCCGAGGGCCTGATGCGGTGCCGGCCTTTCCGCAGTCCGCACGCCAGCACCAGCGCCGCCGGACTGATCGGCGGCGGCAGCGTGCCGCGGCCGGGGGAGGTCAGCCTGGCGCACCACGGCGTGCTCTTTCTGGACGAGATGCCGGAGTTTCGGCGCGATGTGCTCGAATCCTTGCGCCAGCCCCTCGAAGACGGTCGCGTCACCGTCGTGCGCAGCCGGGCGCGCCTCACCTTTCCTTCCCGCTTCAGTCTCGTCGGCGCCTGTAACCCTTGCCCTTGCGGGCACTACGGCTCGCTCCGCGGTCCCGCCTGTCGCTGTCCGCCGACGCGCGTCGAGAGCTATCGCTGTCGTCTTTCGGGGCCGTTGCTCGACCGTATCGATCTCCATGTGGAGGTGCCGGCGGTGAGCCTCGGCGAGCTCAGGGAGCCGCCCGGTGAATCCTCCGCGGTGGTGGCCGAGCGAGTGCTCGCGGCCCGGGAGCGGCAGCGTCACCGCCAAGGTGACGGAGTTTCGAACGCCGCCCTGGGCAGCGCGGAGGTGGCCCTGCACTGCGCCCTCGACCGATCGCCTCGGCGGCTTCTCGATGGCGCCTTCGAGCGCCTCGGGCTGTCGGCGCGGTCGGTCCACCGGGTGCTCAAGGTGGCGCGCACTCTGGCGGACCTGGCGGCGGCGGAGCGCATCGCCTCGGCCCACGTCGCCGAAGCGCTGCAGTATCGCCAGAAGCCGGTCGTCGTGGAGTGAGCTTGGCCGGCCGGCTGAGCCGGGCCACTAGCCCCGCTGGTTGGCTGCTCGTCGAAGCAGCAATCGCCACAGAAGGTCTTGGCGAGAGGCAGACGCTCGTCGATCTCGAGGTTTCCGCGCCCAGGCGGTCTTCGTACTCACGGAGTGTCGCGACCAACGCTGGATTTCCAGCCTGTCCGCTCAACAGTCGCCGTCGTCCTTCCGCCCCTCGGTCCGTTCGACGCTGATGTACTTCTGGTCCGGGGGCATCTCGGTCGGCTCATACTCTCCCTCGAGATACGGGTTCTCGCGGATGAAACCCAGTCGCCACCATTCGGTGACCATTTTGAGGTCTCCGGCGTTGGTGCCGGGCAGACCGGGGCTCCAATCGAGCCAGCGATACCCCGTGGGCTTGCCATTTTCGAATCCTGCCACCTCCCAAGCCTGGAGCGGCCGATGGCCGGGCCACCAAAGTGTTTCCCAGCTCCGCTCCTCGCGCCGCATCAACGTATCCCCTTCGCTTTGCGGGTAGAGTTCGTTCCACTCCTCGTAGGTGATGTTGATCGGCTGGGTGGTGCATTCGTTGAAGTCCGACTGCCAAGGCACCGCCATGTGCTTGGTCACGTCCCCGGGCTGAAGGCCGACGTCGAAGTTGTCGTCTTGGCTGAGATCGTTATCGGTGTAGGACGCATAGTTGACGTCGGGAACCTGGCCGCGCCAGTTGTTGGCTTGGGCTGCGGTTTGACGAAAGGCGTAGAAGGCGGGATCGGCCTTGATGCGGTAGGGCTCGAGGTAGATGGACGTATTGCGCAGAATCCAGCCGGCCTCGGCACCCGGACAGAAGGATCCGCCCAGGAGGTTCGACAGCACTCCCTGGTCCAGGTCGCGCCCGGTGCGATTGACCCAGCCGTCATAGGGTCGCCATGGGTCGGGTCGGGGCCAGCCTTCCTGGTCCTCGTTGTGGAAGCGGCCGAGGGCCCATTGGCGGAGCAGATAGTACTGGAAGTCGGTCAGCCGAAAGAACTTCGACGGCAGGGTGTTGGTCAGTGGATTGTCGCCGGCTAGGAGGGGCATCAACGGCAGTCCGTGGATGCGGCTGGTCGCTTTGCTGCCGACCCGGAAGCGATTCTCTTCCCCGGGTTGGCGCAGGAGGTCGAAGAGGAACAAGCGGTCGTCGCGGAAGGGGTCGTGGGTCGCGGCCTGGCGACACTGCTCCCGGCAGCGCCGAAACAAATCACCGCTGAAATAGCGCCGCACCTGGTCGCGAAGTGCTCCCTCGATCCGTTCACAGGCCTCCTCGTCGGCCACGCGACGGCGAAAGCGGTCGAGGATCCAAGTCTCGAGCGTGTCTTGGGATGGAGGCAGGGACGACGAGGCCGCCGGTGCTGCCCGCCAGGCAGCGACGTAGCTCTCGAGGTCGCTGTCCTTCCGGACCAGCTCTCGTTCCTCTAGATCATGAGCGAAGGTCGACAATCCTTCCTTGAGCTCGTTCCAGAGCTCTCCGTCACCGAGAGCCGGGTCGGCCAGGGCGCTGGCGGCGCCCGGTGGCGCGCCGTCGCCCTGCTTCCCTAGCTGCTGCAGGATCGGCTTGACGGTCTCCACGAAAAGGTCGCCGGAACGGATGCGCTGTTTGCAGGCCTCCTCACATGCGGCCAGCTTCTCGCGGTCGATCCATGGTGGCACGCCCAATTTGCAGGGGTCGAAATTGCCCCGCTGCGACTGGTTGTGGGGATAGTTCGACAGCGCCAGGACGCTGGTCAGATAGGTGAACTCGTCCGGCCGGAAGAGAATCGGCCAGATGTCGCGGTAGAACCACGGTTTGTATTCCTCGTTCCACCCCAGACGACCCGCCCGCCAGTGGATCAGGGCGCCGGTGTCACGGGGGTCGATGCGCTGCGGATTATCAAAGGTGCCGGGTTTGCCGTAGAGGTCCGTGCGGTAGGCGAACTGCCGCACGGCGTTGTCGTACAACAGCTCGTCCATGGTGACCATGTCGAGGATCTGGGGGACGTAGGCGGGGTAACCGACGATCGCCCAGGCCGGGTATTCGACGTCGATGAACCGCACCTGTTGCACGTCCTCGGAGAACATCACCAGGCGCGCCATCACCGGCCCATCTGACGTGTCGTCGAACCAACCGTCGTTGTTGGCGTAGGTGTCGATGCGCGGCTGGCCGAACTCGTCGAAGTTGAACGAGCCCGAGCGACCGTGGCCACCGAGAACCAGCAGGCGACCGCGGTCGTCGGTTTTGAGCTCACCCAGGGTGTCGATGTTGCAGGGTTTGAGCTCGGGCGGGAAGGTCGGGGCGTAGACGCTTCCGCCGTCGCGATCGAATCGCGCCGAGCGTCGTTCGAGGCAGTCGACGATGCGGGGCCCGGGATCGATGATCAGTCGCTGCCGGGCGTTGCTTTCGACGATGTCGGCGTTGCGCCGCGGATGATCCGATGCGTACCCGTGCTCGCCCTCCAGTTGCTCGAACTCGTACCACGAGGCTTTCTTGTTGGCGAGGTAGACACGCCACTGAATGTTCTGCAAGACGCCCTGGTTGCCGCCGCCGGAGATCGGATCGCCGATCTCTAGCCGACGGCCCTCGGGGTGGTCGTCGTCGTAGGCCCAGATCTGAAAACGGGCCGCTTGGCGAAGGATGCGACCTTGATCATCCTTGAATTTTTCGATCGTCAGCTCTTCTTCGCCGTCCGGGGAACGCTGCGGATTACCCTGGGCGTCGCAGGCGATCGGCATGGCTGCCGGCTTCTCCGGCGAGATGCAGAATCCGTCGTCGTCGGTGCTGTTGCCGAGGCGGGCGATACCGATGGCCGGATGAATCTTGTAAGTCGTCGTAGACATGCTGTCTCCTGATCAGTCGAGGAGGTCCAACGACACGCCTTCGAGGCGCAGGAGCTCGTCTTCGGGGCGGTAGTCGGCGCCGATGACCACCAAGGTGATGGTCAGCGTCGAAGTCTCTTCGAGCAGCTTCCGGGCAGTCTCGGTGACGTTGATGCGGTGGTTGCGGGGAGTGTTGTGGCTGCGCGGTCGCCTGTCGTACGCGCGCCGGCGCCGTGGCGGCGGGTCGCAATGGCCGGGGCCACCGTAGCAGGGGCCGTGGCCGAAGATCGCCAGATAGCCGGCGTAGGTGGGATCGTTGATGGAGGTCGTGGCATCGGCCCCGGGGCGGTTCAAGAAGACGCGGATGAAGCACGATCTCGGAAGCTGTGGGACGCGATGCAGGCGGATCTCGGCGCTGCTGAAGGACCGTGCCTCGGCTGGTACCTCGATCGGCTGCGAGACAAAGCGGCTGACCGGCGTCTCCAGACCTACCGGAAGCAGGAAGCTGGAGCGCACGTATTCGTAGCCGAAACGCGACATGTCGAGGGTGTCGGCGATGGTGTAGCCCCACGGGGTCATCACCGAGTCGAGATCGATGGGCAGGCTATGTGGATTCTGCTGCTGCCACGCGTGCCACAGCCGGTCGACGTTCGCGTGTACCGGCCAGAAGATCGGGTCGTAGGAGGCGGTGAGGTTGCTGAACATGTCGCCGTACTGCGGCTGGGTGTAGAAATCCTCTCGCGTGTGGAAGTTGCGGCCGGCGACCCGTACGCCCTGGTTGCGGTCGCCGCTCAGGTCGGCGTCGAAGTCGCGTGCCTCACCGGTTCCGGCAACGCGCTCGCCGGCGGCCGGGTGGCACTCCGGAAAGTCCGGATTCATGCCGCCGGTCCAGATGTGCATGGTGTTGTGGGGGTTCTGGTCGAGGAAGCCGAAGGAATCGTTGTAGATATCGCCGCCGCCGAAGTCGCGGAAGGTCCGCAGTCTCATGATCTCGTCGATGTCCTCGGGCTTGGGATAGTGGTAGTGGATGATCTGATTGATCGTTCCCTGCTCGCACCCTTGATTCGGTCCGTTGTTGTACTCGCCGGGATATCGCAGGGGATACCAAAGGGCGTTGGCGTCGAGTAGCGCGTCGATGAAGCGGTTGCGGTACTCATCGACGGTGTAGTGCTCGTTGGTGAGCTCGGCGACACGCGCGAAGAAACACTGCAAGGAGTAAAAGTGCTCGCCGAGCATGTTCCGGCGCAGAGTTCTGGCCGCGTTCTGTGGCAGTGCCGGTTCGGCCTCGTTCTCCAGGTAGTCGATCGAAGCCTCCGTGAGGAAGGCTTGGAGCGCTCGGGGAATGCGCCACCCTTTCTCCGGATTTCTCGGCCTGTACTGGGGCATGGTCCAGTCCCAATACGGCAGGGTGACGCCCGGGCATTGGTCTTGGAGCGCCTGTTCGAATTCGTAGAGGTAGATCCGGTGCCAAGGCAAGAATCGCTCCCAGCCGTGTTGGCAATGGTCCTGGTGCTTCTGGGCGAGGTTGTTGTAGTTGCGACTGTCCTCGGGCCAATCGTTGAGGTCGTAAAGCCGGCGGAAGGCGGTGCGGAGCTTGTCGACCTGGGACGGGCTCATGCAGTCGATATTCATGCGCTGCTGAAGACCGCCACGTTGTGCGGCGTACTCCTCCGGCGCCGCGTGTAGGTCGAAGACGGCTTCGCCGACCACCTCGACCCGGTCGCGCCCTACCTCCTGGAGCTCATCCAGCACCTGGAGATCGCCCTCGAGGGAGAGCGAGGCCATGCGGTCCTCCTCCGGGCAACCGTCGTCGATCCAACTGCAGATCAGATCGATGTCGTCCTCGGAGACGGGATGGCCGCCCCACGGCAGACGTGGGAATCGCGAACCGTCGAAAGGGGTCGCTCCGCGAAGGCCACGGACCAGCCCCGACTCCTCGCCGCGGCTGACCCGTGCGTCACCACCGTCTTGGGCGTTGGAACCGCAGCACGAGGGAGTGGTTGCAGGCGCGATCATGCGGACCCCATGGACCCTGACCTCGAGAAACTTCGTCAACGGTAGGTTCCAAAAGCGGCCGTTGCCGTCGTAGTCGGCGTCGCTGTCGCCGGCAGCTCGGTCGAGGATCGCTCGGATACTTTGGTATCGGGTTGCCATGTCACGCTCCTGAGAAGCGCCGCCTCCGGTGGCGACTTCGTTGGTTGAAGATGCGTGGCTGTCCGCCGAGCAGTGGGCTCATGTCGGATTGTTTGATGTTATCGTCTATTATACAACATAATAATCAAAGAGGATTCGAAGTCATGAGCGACCAAGTGAATGGCAATGTTTTCGTCGGTAGCTGGAGCTACCGTAGCTGGCTCAACGATCCCGATCTTGCCACCGAGCCCAACGCTCTACTCTTCGGTTCGGGAACGATCGAAATCGTCGAAGCATCGATGGAGATCTTGCGGGGCACTATCGGTGGTCAAGGTTGGTCACTGACTCTTCACGGCTCGAGAAGCTACGGCAATCCGATGACGGTCCGGTTCCGTGGCAAGGGCGTCGTCAGTGGGGCGGAGTGGATCTATGCATACGTCGGCTACCTGGTTCCGGAGTGGCCCGACGGAGAGCAACAAAAGACTGCGATGGTCGGTTCGATCGTCCGCGTGATTCCCCACCCCTCGAACGGCGGCACGGCGCCGGCGGGTGTGGTGGCGTCGTGGTACGCCGTCAAGCGCGATTGAGCATGCGGGCGATGGTCGGAGGGGAGCAGGTGACGTGAGAACGGAGGTCGGTGGGCAATGTGACGTCGCGGTCGTTGGCGGCGGCCCGGCCGGCTGTGCCACCGCACTCCGCCTGCGGCAGCACGATCCCGACCTCGCCGTGGCTTTGATCGAGGCCTCGGGCTATACGCAGGAGCGGATCGGCGAGAGTCTGCCGCCGATGACCCAGCCGCTGCTGGAAGGGCTGGGTGTATGGGATCGGTTTTGCGCCCAGGATCACTTGCGGGCCTTCGGCACGGTGTCGACCTGGGGCAGCGGGCGCCCAGCCGGCGATGACTTCATCACCTCGCCCTTCGGTCGCGGATGGCATCTGGACCGGCATGATTTCGACTCCATGCTGGCTGGGGAGGCGGCCAGCCGGGGTGTGCAGGTCCAAATGCGCACGCGCCCGATAGGTGTCGAACGCAGGAGCGCGGGCTTTCAACTGCGGCTCGAAGGGCCGGCCGGCCGCCGGTCTCTCACGGCCTCGTTCATCGTCGATGCCACCGGCCGGCGGGCGATCGTCGCCCGTCGGTTCGGGGCCAGGCGGTTGCTCGACGATCGCCTGGTCGGCGTTTTCGCCTTTTTTCGCCTCGCGGCTGCCGGCTGCCGCGACACCCGCCTCTTGGTCGAACCTTTCGAGGATGGCTGGTGGTACACGGCGCGCCTGTCCCGGGACCGAGCGGTGGTGGCGCTTATGACCGACAGCGACATCGTGCGCGGTCGCCAACTCTGGCAACCTCAGGAGTGGCTCGCCGCGTTGCAGGCAACACACCACGTTCGGGCACGACTGGAATCCGCGGAGCTCGAAGGTGCACCGCGGCTGGTGCAGGCCAGCTCGGGGCGCCTTGATCCGCCGAGCGGCGACGACTGGCTCGCCGTCGGCGATGCCGCATCGACCTTCGACCCGCTCTCGGGTCAAGGGATTCTGAAAGCCTTGCGTGCCGGCTCCTGCGCCGCCTACGCGATTTCCGATCACCTCCGCGGTGACGCTGGGGCGCTGGCCAAGTACCGTCGCTTCGTCGAGCGCGAGTACCACTCGTACCTCGGAACCCGAGGCGCCTACTATGCAACCGAGCGGCGGTGGCCTCGATCACCGTTCTGGCGCTGCCGCCGGGTAGCAGCCGATACGACGGCCGCGCCGATGGCGGGCTTTGCAGGACCGCAGGCCGATCGCGCCTGAGTATCGTCGTCGGGCCGGCGAGCTGGGCGGGTGCTCAAGGTGCACGCACCGTGGCGGACCTGGCGGCGGCAGAGCGCATCGCCTCGGCTCACGTCTCCGAAGCGCTGCAGTATCGCCAGAAACCGGTCGTCGTGGAGTGAGCGGTCGTCTTTGAACTACGCGACAGCGCGGTCGAGTGTCGAAGGGAGGTCACTTCCATTCCTGCTCGACGCGCGCCGCCCGGGGGCGCTCAATTGGCCGCCATGAATTCGCGGTATTCGCCGCGCCGCTCCGCTGCCACGAACTCTGCGATTTCCATCGAGAAGGCATCTCCGTCTTCGTAGTTGTTGGCCTCGAGTTGGATCGGCACCTGCACCGTCCCGCCTTCTTCGGGGGAGAGCCCTTCGACCCAGTGGAGATAGCGCGCCTTCTCCTGGTCGGACGAGTCGGCGTGCCGCAGCTCGACGGTGATCCCGGGAAGTGGGGGACCATCGCCCTCGAACATGACGATCAGGTCGATCAGAACGTTGACGGTGCGGGGGCCTTCCGAGATTTCTTCGGCTCCCTCTTCGAGGTCGTCCCCCTCGGCGGCCGAGGCGACCATGGAGGTGGCTCGAGCTTCGCCGCTGGCGGTGGTCTGGCCGGCGACTTGCCGCTCCTCGATGGAGAGGTCGAGGGTCTCCAACGAGTAATTCAGTCGGGCCTCGAGGATCTGCTCGGCGGTGAGGGGAGCCTGGGTTGTGTCTCCGGGGTTGTCAGCGGGCGAACAGGCGGTCACTAGAACCACCAACGATAGGGCCGTCAGACTGGGCAGGAGGATTTTCATCATGAGGGGCTTTCGCATCGAAATGCTGCAGATGAATCGGCGCCGATCCCGCCGCCTCCCTGGCGGCGACCTCGGCGAGGTGGCGACGTGGTCTTATTCAGCCGTGGCTTCCGGGCGCGCTCGCACTTTGATCAGAACCAGCTTCGAAGTTGGCGTGTGCGAACGGTCGGCGCGCATCTCGAGGGGCACCAGGACGTTGGCTTCCGGAAAGTAAGTAGCGACGCAACCCCGCGGGATGTCATAGGGCACGGCGAGGAAGTTCTCCGCGACGCGGCCCTTGGCCTGGCCGGCACCGACCAGGTCGACGGCCTGCTCTGCCGTCAGCCCGCGCTCCTCGAGATCGTCCGGGTGCATCATGACCAGTCGTCGCGAGCCGGCGAAGCCACGATAGCGGTCGTCGAGGCCGTAGACGGTAGTGTTGAACTGGTCGTGCGTGCGGATGGTCATCATGCGTAGCTCTCCCGGTCCGACTTCGATTTGCGGCACCGGGTTGACGGTGAATCGGGCGCGGCCGCTGCTGGTCTCGAAGCGGCGCTCGCGAGATCCGTTCGGCAGATAGAAGCCGCCCGGCTGTCGGACCCGCTGGTTGTAGCGCTCGAAGCCGGGAATCACCCGCTCGATCTTGTCGCGGATCTTCGAGTAGTCGGCGGCCAGTCCGCTCCAGTCGACGGACGACGTGTCGCCCAGGACCGCTTGCGCCAGGCGGGCGACGATCACCGGCTCGCTGCGCAGTTGACCGCTGGCGGGCTCGAGGGTGCCCTGCGACCGATGCACGACACCCATCGAGTTTTCGACCGTGATGAACTGGTCTCCGTTCGCCTGCTCGTCGCGTTCTGAACGGCCGAGGCACGGCAAGATGAGCGCCGTGCGACCGTGAACGAGGTGGCTGCGGTTGAGCTTGGTCGACACGTGAACGGTCAGATGGCAGCTCCTCAGAGCCGCTGCGGTGACCTCGGTGTCCGGCGCCGCCGACAAGAAATTTCCACCCATGGCGAAGAACACCTGGGCTTCGCCATCGCGCATCGCCTCGATGGCGTGCACCACCGAGTGCCCGTGCTTGCGCGGCGCCTGGAAATCGAACTCCTGCTCGAGCTTTTGCAGGAAGTCCTCGGGTGGCTTTTCCCAAATGCCCATGGTGCGGTCACCTTGAACATTGCTGTGCCCGCGCACCGGGCAGGTGCCGGCGCCGGGTTTGCCGATCGCCCCACGGAGCAGCAGGAGATTGACCACCTCGCGAATGTTGTGGACGCCGTTCTTGTGCTGGGTGAGGCCCATCGCCCAGCAAACCACCATCTTCGGGCGGGCGACGACCAGATCGCAGAATTCGTGAACCTGCTCGGCGGTCAAGCCGGCGGCGGCCACCAGTTGGTCGAAGTCTTGCTCTTCGAGGTGCGCCAGCAGGTCGTCCTGACCATCGGTGTGCTCGGCGACGAACTCATGATCGAAGACGCTGCCGGGACTCTGCTTCTCTCGCCGCAGGAGCTCACACATGGCGGCCTTGAGGAAGGCGACGTCGCCATTGATCTGCACCTGGAGGTAAAGGTCCGCCAGCGATGTGCCTCCGGACAGCAGGTCGCGCGGGGACTGCGGATGCTGGAAGCGCTGCAGGCCGGCCTCCTTCAGCGGATTGACGGCGACGATGCGCGCTCCCTGGCGTTTCGCCGCCTGTAGGGCGCTCAGCATGCGGGGATGATTGGTGCCCGGGTTCTGCCCCATCACCACGATGAGATCGGCGATCTCGACGTCTTCCAGGGTGACCGAGCCTTTGCCGATGCCGACCGTTTCAGCCAGGCCGACGCCGCTCGATTCGTGGCACATGTTGGAGCAGTCCGGCATGTTGTTGGTACCGAACTGACGCACGAAGAGCTGATAGAGGAAGGCGGCTTCGTTGCTGGTGCGGCCCGAGGCATAGAACAACGCCTGGTCCGGCGAGTCGAGAGCGTGGAGGTGGTCGGCGATCTCGCCGAAGGCCTCGTCCCAGTCGATCGTTTCGTAGTGGCTCGCGCCCGGACGCAGCACCATCGGGTGGGTGATGCGTCCCGCCTGGCTGAGCTCGAAGTCGGTCCAGCGGCCGAGCCCTTCGACCGAGTAGCGGCGGAAGAACTCGGGATCGCAGCGTTTCCGGGTCGCCTCTTCGGCCATCGCCTTGGCGCCGTTCTCGCAGTACTCGGCGACGGCCGAGCGGTGATCGTCCGGATCCGGCCAGGCGCAACCCGGACAGTCGAATCCCTGCTTCTGGTTCATCCGCGCCAGCATGCGAGTCGCCTTGACCGGGTCATAGCCTTCTCGCCCCATGTGCTTCATGGCCATCATCACGGCCTTCAGTCCAGCCGCACCGGTCGGCGGCTTGCGCTGTTCGACGGGCGGCGCTTCGGAGGGTCCGCGCGCCACCTCGTCGCGTCGCGGCGTCTCGTCTTCCTCGGTCGTCGGGACGGGGGCTTTGTCCGTGGTCTTCAGGGCCATAGCGGAGTGATTTTATCCAAAGGAGCGGGAGCGAGGCAGGGGCTCGAGGGACTCTGCGAGAGAGAGGGATGACCGATATTCACCTATTCCGTCGCTAGGTTTGCGAGGTGGTCGCGATCCTTCGCCCGGAGGTGAGATTCGCGAGAAGGCGTGTTCTCGGGACAGGCCAGGGATGGGCTGCCTCATTCGCTGGGTCCCCGCGGGGGCCCACGGCCTTCAACCCTCATTCCTGGAGGAGTCTACTTCCTATGCTCGATGCTCGCCGTTGGTGGTTCGTCCTGCTGTTGAGTCTGGTGACTCTGGTGGGTCCTGCCACTGCCTACAACCCCAATCAGCCGCAAGGATTCCCGTCGGATCGGGCCTTTCATCAAGCCCCCGACCTGCCCGATCAGGTGGACCTGTTTTCCGGTCGTCTCTCGCTCGTCTTGCCCGTCGGACCGCTCACCTTGGTTTACAACAACAATGTCTGGCGCTACACGCCGGTGATCGAAAACATGCAGCCTCGACTGCGCGCCGAGCCGGATCGGCAGCAGAACGCCGGGTTCGGCTGGCACCTCGGTTGGGGAGAGCTCTATCCCCCAGGCCATTGGTACAACAACTCGGCGGTCGGCCAGTGGCTGTATGTCGGCGATCAAGGCACTCGCCATGTCTTCTACGGTGCTCTGCACCGCAATGAGGACGACGGCGACCTGGACGTTTACTACACGCGCGACAACTCCTATCTTCGCCTCCGCAAGATCGTCGCGGGCAGCACCTGGGACGTGGAGTTCCCGGACGGCTCGGCTCGCCGTTTCGTCAAGGCCGGAGCTGGCCAACCCTATCGGCTCGTCAGCGGTTGGGATTCCTTCGGCTCGGCCTCCGATGCCGACTTCACCGTCACCTACTCGTCGGATAACCGTCTGCGCACGATGACCGATCGGTACGGCCGCCGGCACCACGTCCACCTCGCCGTCGCCGGCGACCAGGTGGACGGCCAGACCCTGAGCTGGATGGGGCAGGTGGTGACGAAGGTCGATGCGCAAGGCGTCAACGGTCAGCGACTGGAGTACTACTTCACCTATCGCAACATTCTGGTGAGCCTGAGCTGCAAGAACACCTCGACTCAGTTCGGTCCGCGAATCCGCTTGCCCCACCTGGTGCGGATCGACCAGCCGGACGGAACCGCTTATGTCATGCAGGATGGCGGGACGCCGTCATACGTCAATGTCTGCCCGGCTGGTATCGATGACGCGCCGGGCTCGTTGACCCGCATGGTCTTGCCGACCGGAGGAGAGCTCCGCTGGACTTACCAGGAGTACGAGTTCCCGCCGGGCCACAACTGGGGCCCCTTCAACACTTCCGCCGGTGTCGCGACCCGGGAAGTGGTCAAGGCCAACGGTTCGGTTCTCGGCTCCTGGAACTACGTGACCCGGGATTTCGGTGGAACCCAGACTCAGGATCCGGAGGTCTGGACCGATGTCGTGGCCTCGCCGGAAGGGGATTGCTCTCGGCATTTCTTCAGCGCCATCAACTACGTTTCGCCCTCCCAGGGCAAAGGCTGGGAATACGGCCTGCCCTTCGTGCGCAGCGTCCAGAATGCCGGCCGTTTCCTTTCTTCCGAGGTCTACACCGGTCACAACGCATCCTCGATGCTCTGTCAGGGCACCAAGTTGCGCAGCACTTTCGTGCGCTTTCGCCACGACCCGATTCCCGGAGTGGCGACCGATCCCGGCAACCCTACCTGCGAGGGCACGACTTCCTGCTCTCGGCTGGACGAGTGGTTCAATACCAATCGCACCCTGGACGCCCAGCGCATCGTCTTCCACGACGACGGCAACCGCTGGACGGATCTCGAGCTGAGTCAGTTCGACGGCATCGGCAACTTCCGTCGGGCGGTGACCACCGGCAATCTGTGGAGCGGTTCTTCCAACCAGGAACGGCGCGAGGTCTTCACCAACTTCACGCGCTCTCCGGGGACCGTCCCGGGCGGTGGCTACTCACATCCGGATCCGTCCGACCCCTGGATTCTCGGAGTTTTCGACCGCGTCGACACCACCGAGTCGGAAGCTCTGGGTGAACGGACGAGTCGGGTGGTGACCTCCTTCGACGATGTCACCGGTGCCCTCGAGTGCAGTCGGACTCTGCGCAGTGGGGTGACGGCGTCGACCAACGACATCCTCGTCACCTATGATCGCAATGGCCGTGGACTGGTCACCGACGTCAAGAGCTATGGTGCCGATCGCAACCCCTTGCCGCCGATGTTCTCGCGCAACCAGATGGCGGACTGCGGCCCGCTGCCGGCCCAGCCTTCGTACTGGGATCACCACGAGTACGATTACGGGGTTCTCGCGCGCACCCGGCCCTTCCAGCCCACCGGCAAGCCGGGTCTGTTCCTCACCTACGATGTCACCGTCGATCCGGCTTCCGGTGTGACCTTGTCTTCTCGTGATGCCTCCGGTTACGAGACGACTTACCAGTACGACGGCGCCGGCCGAGTCTCGGTCATCACCCCCCAGGACCGTGCCGCAACCACCCTGACCTACGTCAATCCGGTCGGCATTCAGGGAGCTCGACTGCGTTATGTCTCGGCCTCTG
The DNA here is from genome assembly GCA_039028635.1 of Acidobacteriota bacterium. Classification (NCBI taxonomy): domain Bacteria; kingdom Pseudomonadati; phylum Acidobacteriota; species Acidobacteriota bacterium. Next base: position 143,049 of record JBCCHV010000003.1, on the reverse strand, counting down.
GAGTCAACATTTTCCGAGAAGAGGAACAGGTGCTGGACAGCTTCGGCCGGGTGGTTGAGAACCGCCGCCGCATGCCGGGTAGCGTTTGGTCATCGCAGAGCCGCGACTACACTGCCCGCGGCTGGCTGACTCAGGTGACCGAGGTCAATGAGCCCAACTTGCGGACTCGCTACCTCGACTATGACCCATTTGGGAGGCCGGGGACGATTCGTCCGCCGGAAGGTGCCAATCACGACATCTCGATGACCTACCGCGGCGAGCGTGAGGTCACCTACTCGGTGCCCATTCAGCTCAGTCTCTTCGGCAACGAAGGCTCGTCGACGCGCATCCAGCGTTTCGATAGCTACGGTCGATTGAGGGAAGTGTTGGAGCCCTCGGCTCCCAGCGGCGGAAACATCACCACCGACTACCTCTACGATGTGGCGGGGCGCCTGACCCGCATTGGAACGACCGGCGGTGATCTCGGCCAGGTTCGCACCTTCACCTACGACAACCGTGGCTTCCTGCTCACGGAGAGCCATCCCGAGAAGGGGCCGTTCGGAGGCGGCACCGTCCACCACTCGAGCTTCGATACACGAGGACTGGCCCTGCGCAAGCTCGACCACAACAACGACCTGGGATACCAGTACGACTTTCTCGGCCGGATGCAGAGAGTCTACGATCGAAATCAGGGCAATCGCACGCTCCGCTCGTTCACCTATGACAGCGCTCCTGGGTTCGGCCGAGGGAAGGTCCGTCGGGCGACGGCGTTCAATTACCTGAACATCCCGTCCACCGGTGTCGACTTCACCGTCAAGGTGACCCACGACTACCGTTATCAAGCCAGCGGCGGAGCGGTGAATCGCAAGGACACTATCTACGAGATTCCCAATGGCGCCTACACGATGCGAACCGACTTCGCCTATGACGGAGTCGGGCAAGTCACGGCCTTGCAATACCCGCGTTGTGTCTCCGGGCCGCTGTGTGCCGCCAGTCCGGTGGGTAACTCGCTCGTCCTGGATCAGCAGTATGACTTTGGATTCTTGACCGCGGTGCCGGGCTGGGCGAGCAACATCTCTTATCACCCCAGCGGGCTCTACTCTCGTATCGATCACAGCAACGGCGTGATCGATCAGCAGATCCTGGATTCGTCGCGTCGCGATCGGCCGCGGCAACTGACGTCCTCGGGGTTCGCAACCGCCGGCTGGGACAGCGGGCTGATCACCTATGACGGTAGCGGAAACATCAAACAGATCGGCGCCGACCGCTTCGCCTACGACAAAGTGGGTAGGCTATCGCGGGCTCGGATCGCGGATCATCCGTTCAACAAGCCGATTCACTACGCCTACGACATCTTCGGCAATTTGGTGCAGCGCGATCCGGTGATGGATCCTGCCACCGGAGTGCTGACGGTGGATCCGCTCACCAACCGGTTGACCAGCGCGACCTACGATGGGGCGGGAAATGTCCTTTCTTGGAACGGACAGCTCTTCTCCTATGACCCCTTCAACCGCCTGACCAACCAGGCCTGGATGATCTACGCCTATGACGCCTATGGAGAGCGGGCGGCCTCTTTTGCCGCCAACTCGACGGCTCCGTTTTTCCATCTTCGGGGGTTGGGCCAAGAGCTTCTCTCGACGGTCTATCTCGACGGGCAAGGCACCTTTGAACGGCAGAAGGACTTCATCTACGCCAATGGACGTCCCCTGGCTTCCATCGGCGACCGAGAAACCGTTCACTACCACCTCGATCACCTCGGGAGTCAACGCCTGGTCACGCGGCACCCCAGCGGTCAAGAAGTCTGGAGGCCGGTGATCCTGCCCTACGGCCAGGAGGTCTTCAACGAGGAGCTCGACAACCGCCTGTTCACCGGTCACGAGCGGGACTTCTCCTACGGCACCGACTACATGCACACGCGCCACTACTCGAGCGATATGGCGCGCTTTCTCAGCGTCGATTCCTTCCGGGGTGTGCCTTCGATGCCGCAGAGCCTCAATCGGTACAGCTATGTGATGGGCAATCCGATGAACTCGGTCGATCCCGATGGGCGGTTTGGGGTGCCATGGGTGTTCGTGCGGGCGGCCTACGCCTTCTGGGCCTATCTCCACAGTGAGGTCATCGAGGTCATCGCCGGTGGTGGGGGTGGCGGCTTCTCCGATGAGATTACGGTCACGGGCAGGAACCCAGGGGTGATCAATGGGCTTCCTCCCTTCGATGTCAGCGACGTTCTCGATCCCGAGCCGTTGGCGCCGGTTGGGCCCCGGCGTGGCACCGGGCCTCGCCAGGGGACGCAGGGTCCGGATGGAGAGGGCGGCGAACCCGAAGTGCCCGAGGTCGAGGTTCCGGGACCGGCCGACGGTTTGATCGATCCGAACATCGATCCGAATCTACCGCCTTGTGGGTTCACCGGAACCATTGAGAGCCGAAAGATCGACCGCTCCCGGTATGCCGGATTTCGATTCATCGATGACAATCAATTGGCGAACGTGGCGAGGCCGTTCGGTGGAGCGATCAAACCCGCCTTGTTCTTCTTCAAGGGGAAGTCTTTCTTGGCGCCGGGCAAGGGCAGGGATTTCTGGATCAAGGCATCCAGACTAAACATCAGTCGGAGAAACTTGCAGGCGGGAGGAGGGGCTGCGTACAACGCCGCAGGCCGGCCCTTTTCGTCGGGACAGGAGTCCCCTGGATGCCGGCCGTAGTCCGAGAAACCGTGGGTTGCCCTCACTTCTCCTGAGGGTCCCGTCCTGAGGGTGTCCCTCGGACAATGGATGAATCGCGGTGGTCCCGTCGCTCTGAGCGGCGGGTTCCACCGCGATTTTTTGATTGAAGCCGGAGGGCCGGCGAGACTCCCTGTTCTCCTCCCTTCCCTGCAGGCTCCGAACTCTGATCCGTGTATTCTCGAGAGCAGATAAGGCACCGGCGTGTGACTTCGGGGCCGCAACCTCCCTCGAGGCCTGCAGACTGCTTCCGGGAGGCGTCTCGCGTCAATTGCCACGGTCAAGGTCAAGGCCCAGCGTGTGGTGCCTCGAGGTGAGCCGTTCTCGAGTGGCTCAGAGCGAAGGTGGCCTTTGGGTCCGAGGAAGGGAGCGTTCGTGTGCCGTGACATCCAATTTCGGCGACTGCCGGAGATCGACCCTGCCAAGCTCATGGCTCTGATGAACGATCCGGAGATCCGTCGCCACCTACCGCTCGCCAGTGGAGACTTCGGTCCGGCAGAGTGCGAGCGCTTCGTCGCGGCCAAAGAAGAGATGTGGCAGCAGCACGGCTTCGGCCCCTGGGCTTTCGTCCAGCACGGTGAGCTCATCGGCTGGGGTGGGCTGCAGCCGGAGGGCGACGACGCGGATGTCGGTTTGATCCTGCGTCCGCAGGCGTGGGGTGTCGGCCGGCACCTCTACGGCAAGATCGTGAAGTTCGCCTTCGAGGAGCTCGAGCTGGACTCGGTGATCGCGTTGCTGCCCCCGACCAGAAAGCGCGGCGGTGGCTTGCAGCGCCTCGGCTTCGAGCCCGATGGGGAGGTGGTGATCGGAGGCGAGCGTTTCGTCAGGTTCAGGCTGTGGCGTGCAGGGCTGCAGTGAAACGACGCGAAAGAGTGAAACGATGACCGCCGAATCCAAGCCCATGAACAGGATTTTCTTCTACGGTCTCTTCATGGACCGGACTCTTCTCGCGGGGCAGGGGCTTCGCCCGGAGGTTGTCGGTCCTGCCGTTCTTCCGGAATACCGCATCCACATCGGCGAGCGTGCGACCTTGCTGCAATCTCCTGGTCGTCGCGCCTTCGGCGTCGTCATGACCCTCACCGGGCAAGAGGCGGACGATCTCTACTCGGAGCCGAGCGTTCGCGAGTACGTTCCAGTTCGCGTGCAGGTCGAGCTGCTGGAGACCAACGAAGTCGTCGCGGCCTCCTGCTACAACCTGCCGCCCGAGTTGGGCCTCGCCGGGGCAAATCCCGCCTATGCGATCAAGCTGGCGCAGCTGGTCGAGGTGCTGGGGTTCGATGCGGCGTACGTCGAAGAAATCGCCGTGTTCGGCGAAGTGCCTTAGTCGCCGACTCGGGGAGACGCCGGCCGGTTTCTAGCTTGTCGGTGTGACGCGGCTGTCCGCCGGTCCCGGTCCGGGCGGTCACCCCCGATCGCGAGCCCTCCCTTCTCACCAGATCTCTTGGCGAAAGGTCGAAGGTTGCGGAAAATGCAAGGCATCGGCCGGTGCCGCGACGACACCGTACTGGACGTACTGCGAGGAGTGCAGCCGGCCGATAACGCAGCAGATTCTGTGACCTACGGCCTTGTCGCGGAGAGCTGGTGAGAAGGTCGGGCTAGGTCCCGCTCGAGGTCAGCACGATCTTGACGGTGCGGAAGAGCACCGAGAGATCGAGAAGTGGGCTCCAGTTGGCGATGTAGGCGAGGTCGTAGCGCAGTTTGTTTTGCGGGCTGGAGAGGTACTCGCCGTTGACCTGGGCGAGGCCGGTGAGGCCCGGGACGACGGTGAAGCGCTCGGCGTAACCGGGAATCTCGTCGAGGTAGCGGCGCACGAAGCCGGGGCGCTCCGGGCGCGGTCCGACCAGGCTCATGGAGCCGCCCAGAACATTGATCAGCTGGGGCACTTCGTCGATGCGCAGGGCCCGCAGCCAGCCGCCGATGGGGGTCAGGCGCGGGTCGTCCGGCTGCGCCAGAACCTCGCCGGTTTCGGCCTCGGCGTCGAGGGCCATGGTGCGCAGCTTCCAGAGGGTGAACTCCTCGAGACCTCGACCGACGCGCCGCTGGCGGTAGAAGGCCGGTCCTTTGGAGGTCAGGCGGATCAGTGGGATGCAGACCGCCAACACCGGCAGGGCGAGGAAGAGGAGTAGGAGGGCGCCGACCAGATCGAGGCCGCGCTTGAGGGGGTGGTTGATCTGCCACTCGCTTTCGCGCACCACTTCGATCAATGGCAGGTCGTGGACCCAGCGATAGCGCATGCGGCCGATCATGCTCTCGTAGGGGCCCGGCAGCAGCAGCACGCTCGAGCGGTTGGCGCGGCTGCCGGTGAGGCGGTCGAGGAAGTGGGTGCGCCAGCTCGGGGTGCTGCCGGCGAGGATCAGGTGATCGATGTCGAGGGACCCGAGCTGACTCGGAAGGTCGTCGACGGTTCCCAGGCATGGTCCGAGGGCCGGAGAATCCTCTCCCGCCTCTTCGTCCGGTGGAATGACGTGACCGACGATGTCGAGGCCATGCCAGTGATGGGTGCCGATCTTCTCCGCCACCTCGATCGCCGCCGGACCGCAGCCCACCAGCACGACGCGCCGTCGGCCGGGGCTGTGCCAGCGCTCCAAAAGCAGCCGCCAGAGCAGCAGAAAGAGCAGATTGGCGAAGACGAAGAGCAGCAACACCGAGCGCGGAAACTGGATCTCGGCGAGGAAGTAGAAGCCGGCGAGTAGCAACCCCTGCAGCCCGACGGCGGCGCTCAGGCGGCGCAGCAGGTCGAGCCGTGGCCGGGGCTCCGGCGGATCGTAGAAGCCGAAGAAGTAGAGCAGGAAGATCTGGGTGACGACGGCCAGGGCGACCCCTCCCCACTCGGCCGATGCCAGCCGCAGGCGGTCTTCCGGGAGAAGCTGGGCGGTGAATGGCAGCGGGACGTTGATGCGTGCCCAAAAAGCACCGTAGAAGGTGCCGGCAGCGATCACCAGGTCGCCGACCATTCGGAGCGACGACAGAATCTTTCCGCGCGGTGTCAGCGTGTTCATGGCTTCACGATGGGTGGCCCCGCCAGATCGAGACGCAGTCTCGGAGCGCCGACTCTATCGAACCGCAGCGATGTCGCTATACTGGCGCCCTGATCGGGCGCAGGTTGTCCGCGGGTAGCGTCGAGGGACGAGCAAGCCATGGCCGGGGAACTAGAACCGTGAAGGTTACCGAGCATCTCACCAAGGCCCAAGGGCCGCTGATCAGCTTCGAGATCATCCCACCGCTGCGCGGCGGTAACGTGCGCGCCCTGCTCGAGGTGATCGAGCAGCTGGTGCCCCACAACCCTCCCTTTGTCGACATCACCAGCCATCCGGCGGAGGTGATCTACGAGGAGACACCGCAGGAGATTCGCAAGCGGATCAAGCGTAAGCGACCTGGAACGCTCGGGGTCTGTGCCCTGATTCAGAACAAGTACAACATCGATGCCGTGCCCCACATCCTGTGCCAGGGCTTCACCCGAGAAGAGACCGAAGACTTCCTCATCGAGCTCAAGTACCTCGGGATCGACAATGTGCTGGCAGTACGCGGGGACGACAGCGGCTACCGCAAGCCCCTGCGCAATGGCCGCAGCGCCAACAACTACGCCGTCGATCTGGTGCGTCAGATCTCGGCCATGAACCGGGGCCAGTACCTCGAAGACTCGTTGCTCGATGCTGAGCCATCGAGCTTCTGCATCGGCATCGGTGGCTATCCGGAGAAGCACTTCGAAGCCCCGAACCTGGCGAGCGACATCCGCTTCGCTCGCGAGAAGGTCGAGGCCGGCGCCGAGTACATCGTCACTCAGATGTTCTTCGACAACCAGCGCTACTTCGAGTTCGTCGCGGCCTGCCGAGCGGAAGGTGTCGACGTCCCGATCATTCCAGGGCTCAAGGTGATCACCTCCACCCGCCACCTGTCGAGCATTCCGCGCACCTTCCACGTCGACATTCCGCCGGCGCTGGCCGACGAGGTGGCGGCCGATCCCGGCAACGTCGCCGAGATCGGTGTCGAGTGGGCCCTGGCCCAGGCCCAGGAGCTGGTCGACAAGGGCGTTCCCTCGGTGCATTTCTACGTCATGCTCGATGCCGTGGCGGTCACTCGCCTGATGGCCAAGCTCAAGCTCTAGGAGCTCCCGCGGCCGCCGGCCGGAAGCGAATGCGGCCGGTCCTCGGCTGGCGATCGGTCACCTTCTGTGCACAGTCTCGACGCTCCAGCGGCGGAGCTGCTGGCGTTCTCCGGGCTCCTCGCCCTCGCGCGACACGATAGGCTGCGATCCGTCCGTTCGTGGGGGGAGTAGTGGAACGGAGGAGGCGTGAGTTGGTGACGAGGAAAGGTCCGCGGTGGTGGTTCGCGAGAGCGGGCGCTCTCGCCGTGGCGGGCTATCTGATCCTGGGCTGCGGCCGACCCCCAGCCGAATCCGATTCGGCTCCGCGAGCGCGGCTGCCCCGCGGTGTCGTCTTCGAGGGGCCCCCGGTGCTCTGTCTGCCGGGCAGAGAATGGCGGGCCGACGATGCCTGGCTGTTCCTCGGCACGGCGACGATTCCCTGCGCGGTGCGGGAAACGCCGCAGGATGGCTGGTGGTTCGAGCTCGAGCCGATGGGGCCAACGGCGACCTACCGTTACTCGATGCTGTGGGATGGCGAGGTGATCGCCGAGCTCGCGCCCGAGGCTGGACCTTGGAAGTTTGTGATCCCCGCGGCGCGTCTGTCGCCCGGCGAGCATCAGCTCGAGATCCGCCGCCAGCGCGAATATCGCGATCAACAGTACGGCGCCAACTGGCTCGACAACCGCTTCCGCCGCATTCGCTCCGGAGCCAACCCGGAGTCGCTGACCGGCCTGCCACCGCGCACCCATCCATCGGTTCGGCTGCTTTCGGATTTCCTGCGCTTCGGAGTGGTGGGGCGGGGACCGGTGAAGCGTGGCGGATGGATGTTCGTCGGTCCGAGCTCGCGCTCGCTGATTCTCGAGGGACCCGGCAGGCTGCACTTGCGGCCGGAAAATCTGTCCTCCCGCCCGGGGAGATTTCGGGCTCGGCGGCGTGGCGCCGAGGTGGTCGAGACCGAAGTGCCGGCGGGCTTCGCCACCTCCCTCGAGCTCGAGCTGCCGGCCGGCGAGAGCCATTGGGAGCTCTCCGTCGACGGCGTGGAACACGGACTCTTTCTATGGTCGCAGCCACGTCTCGAGACCTCTGCACCGGGGCGCCTTCCGCCGGTGGTTCTGGTCACCCTCGACACCACTCGTCGCGATGCCCTGACCCCCTATGGCGCTCCGCGTCAGGCCACACCCCACCTGGCGCGCTTCGCGCGTCGTGCGACGGTATGGGATCGCGCCCACTCGACCTCTCCGTGGACCCTGCCGAGCCACGCTTCGATCTTCACCGGTCTGTACCCGTCGCGACATCGGGCGGGGGTCCAGGAGTCGGCCCTCAATCCCGCTCGCCGGACCCTCGCCGAGCGGCTCCGGGATGCCGGCTACACCACCCTCGGATTCGCCGGCGGCTCCCTTTCGTCTTCCCGTTTCGGGGTCGCCCAGGGGTTCGACTACTTCCGCGACCCGGAGCGCTACCAGGACACCGGGGATGTCCTGGTGCGAGCCGTGCGCAGGGCCCTCGAGGAGCCCCTCGGCGGGCCGCTCTTCCTGTTCGTCAATCTGTTCGATGCCCACGCCCCCTACGAGCCGCCGGAGCCTTTCGCTTCCGACTGGCAGGTGCCGGCTAAGCGCCAGCAGGTTCCGATCGCCACCCTCTGGGGACAGCTCGCGAATGGTGACCAGCGGGCTTGGCGTCGGATTCGCGACAACCAGGCGCCAGCCGGCGAGCGGGAGCTGGCTTGGCTCGAGGCGGCCTACCGTGCCGAAGTGGCCTTCACCGATCAGCAGGTCGGCGAGCTCTTTGCGCTGCTCGAATCCAAGGGACTGTTCGATGACGCTTGGGTGGTCGTCACCGCCGATCATGGCGAGCTCCTCGGTGAAGGCGGATTCTTCTCCCACGGGGCGCGCCTCGACCCCGAATTGGTGGAAGTTCCCCTGCTGATCAAGGAGCCGCGGCAGCGGCACCGGCGCCGACGCGATGGGCTGGTTTCCGGCGTCGACCTCTTCCCATCCCTGTTGGCCGCCGCCGGTCTCGAGATTCCGCCGTCGGACGGCCGCGTCCTCGGCCGTGATCAGACGCATCCGCTGGTCTTGTTCGAGGAACATCGCAGCTTGGTGCACCCGTTGCCGCCGGCACCGCGGGTGATCGCGGCGCAGCTCTTCGGGCTGCAGCGGTCGCAACAGCGCCAGGTGTTCTGGGAGGACGGCGAAGAGTGTCGGCGGCGGAGCGGCACGGCTTGGCGGCCGGAGCCCTGCCCGCAGGGTTCCGAGGTCTTGCGCCGGCGGGTGCTGGAAAAGCTCTCGGCGGCGCCGCTGGTGGTGGATCCGGGTGAGCTCCCGGAGGAAGAGGCCGCGGCGCTGCGTGCCCTCGGTTACCTCTGAGTTACCTGCCTCTCTGAAGTGCTGGGCTACGGCGCTGTCAGCGGCCGCCGTAGAATGGCCTCATGTGGCGCACCCTGTCGACTTACCTGCTGCTGATCTCCCTCCTGCTCGGGTTCGGCGCCTTCGCCTGGTTGACCCGCAATCCCGACAGTCCTGCGGCGGCGCGGGCCGAGGGCTGGCCGGTGGTGGGGCCCTTGGTGGGCAAGGTTCGCAGCCTCTACTTGCCTCCGAATCAGCCTGCCGAAGCCGTTGCCGACGACGACCTTTCGGAAGCGCCGGCACCGGAGCCCACCGTCGATCGACCCCTCGACCTGACGGCGATGCAGCGGGCGCAAGCCAACCGAACCTCGAGCCGCCGGGCCGGAGCCATGGCCTGGCTCGGCCCCGGCGACCAACTCCTGGAGCAGCGGCGGCAGGGCGCGGCCTTGGTCGAGAAGATCGATGCCTTTCAGCAGGTGACCGTGCTCGAGCGCCGGGGCGAGTGGCTACGGGTACGAACCGACCGCCGTGGCGAGGGCTGGGTGCGGCCGGTGCAGCGGGCTGCCGCCGGCGAGCCGCCGTTGGGCAATGCCACCGAGCCGCCGCGGCCGTTGCCCGGCCAGACCCCTGATCCGGAGCGCCTCGAAGCCGCCATGGCGCTGCTCGGCGTCGGCGGACCGGCCGGAGAGGTCGGACCCTATGGTCTGTTCACGGATGTCGCCGATGCCGGCCTGGTGACCACCTTCGATCGCCTCGCCGAAGGTCTCGACGGTGCCTACCGGCAGCGCTATGGCTTGACTCCGCGCGGCTCAGCCGCCGAAGCGGTGGTGTTTTTCGAGTCCGAGCGCTCCTACCGGCGATTCCAAAATCGCGAGCGCTCGCTGGTCGACCTGCCGGCGGGCGGACACGCCGGCTACGGCTTGGTGGCCTTCTATCGTGGTGATCGGCGGCGCGACGAGCTGCTGTCGACGCTCGCCCACGAAGTCGGTCACCTGCTCAATCGGCGCGCTTTGGGCCCGGCCTTGCCGCCCTGGCTCGACGAGGGTCTGGCCGATGATTTCGGCGCCTGTCGCATCGACGCCAGCGGTAAGCTCGATCCCTCGACCCTCGGCGGCAGCACGGTGCGGGAAGGCTCCATGGTGCGCTACTTCGGTCCGCCGGCGGCGTTGCGCTTGCTCACCCAGTTTCGCGACCGGGGCGAGCTGTTGCCGCTCGCGGAGCTGGTCGGTCTCGATTGGGAGGACTTTGTGCGGTCCGACTATCGGGAGCTTTACTACTCCCACAGTGGCTTCTTCGTGCGCTATCTGCTGGAGGGACGGCACGGCCCCGGGTTCCGGACCTTCCTGCGCCAGGTGGCCGGCGGCGGTGCGGTCGGGGGAGGCGCGCTGACGGGCTCCTTGGGGATCGACTGGTCCCGTCTCGAAGCAGAGTTCAGTACTTGGCTGACGGAGCTAGCGCGAGCCGAGGCCGGTTATGAAGGTCCGACCAGCGACTCTTCTTCGCGCCAGATCGACGGGCCGTCGCGATAGTGCTCGCGTTTCCAGATCGGCACTTCGGCTTTGAGGCGCTCGAGGGCGGTTCGGCTGGCTTCGTAGGCGGCGGCGCGGTGCGGTGAGGCGACCGCGATGATCACGCTCGCCTCGCCGGCGGCGACCTCGCCGAGGCGATGGACGATGCTGGCCCCGAGCTCTTCGTGTGTTCCTTCGAGGTCGTCGACGATGCGTGCCAGAGCGCGCTCCGCCATCGGCCGGTAGGCGGTGTAGGTGAGGCCGGTCACCGGACGGCCGCGGTGATGGTCTCGAACCGTTCCGAGAAACAGCAGCACCGCGCCGCGGCCGCGATCGAGCACCGCTCGTTGCACCGCGGCGAGGTCGATCGCCTGATCCGTCAACCCGGTCATGCTTTGGTCGAGGGCCGAGCGGCGAGGGCGGCGTTCATCCACCGGAAACCGGCGGAAGAAGGGCGACTTCGCAGCCCGGCCGGAGCGGTCGGTCGGCGGCGGCGAGCTCGCCATCGACGGCGAGGGCGAGGCGCGGGAAGATCTTCGCGAGGCTCGGGTAGGCGGCGAGCAGCGGGCCTTCGAGGTCGCCGAGGGAGGAATCTGCAGGCACCTCGAGCTCGACCTCGGGCGCACCGAGGGCCTCCCCGGCGCTGGCGAATCCTAGAACTCTGATCTTCACGCCGGGATGGTAGCAGGCGACCGGTGAATTCTCCGCCCCGAGCGTTGCCGGAGTTTTGATAGCTTCTTGGACCCTGAGATGCTTCGACAGTCCGAAGAGTTGTGTCGCGGGTGAGGGAGAGGCCTCCTGCGCGTTGGGTCGGGGGCTAGCTCTTGACCGAACCGGCCGACCGGAGCGTGGCGGCCCGTCTCGAGGCCCTGGTGGTCGGCGAAAGCGGGGCTACCGCATGGCTCTACGACACCTTTGCGCCGGTCTTTCGATCTCGCCTACAGCGCCGATACTCCTACGTCGATCCGGAGGATGTTCTGCACGATGCTTTCGTGCAGTTCTTCCGCGATGACTGCAGGGTGCTGAGGGAGTTCGGCCGGCGAGTCGCACCGGCGGCTCAGACTCGGGCCGCTCTCGAGCGCTATCTGTGGGGCCTGGTGTGTGGCTTGGTGAGCAACCATCGGCGATCCGCGAGCTTTCGTAACTCGCGCCCTCTGCTCGAGGTCGAGATGGAGGACTCGGCCGCCAGTGGCGAAGCCGCCGTCGTGGCTCGCGAGCAGCTCCGCAAGCTCGATGCCTGCTTGCGAGCGACCGGAGATCGTCTCTACCTCTACTTCAAGTTGCGCTACTCGGAAGGTCTCTCGCCGGAAGAGATCGCCCGCGTGACCGGCTGGTCGAGAAAGCAGACCTACAAGCTGAAGCAGGCCGTCGATCGGGCGGCACGGCGCTGTGCCGAGAAGATCGGAGTTTTGCCATGAGGGTAGGACGGTGCCGGAGGCGCTGCCGTGCTTGCGGGTGGGTGCTGGGCATCTGCCTGGTGTTTCTCGCCTGTCAGCCGGCGCCGGATCTCGATCTTCCGGTCGTGATTCGCAACCACCAGGAGGTAGTCGTCCTTTCGAACGCTGAGCTCCTGCCACTCTTCCTGCTGCCGGAAAGCCGTCCCAGCCTTTGCCTGCAGCCGGCGGCGACGGCCGATACCAGCCGCTGGGAGATGCGCCTGAGCTTCGCAGGGATGCCGCTGAACCAAGACTTTCGGCCGCCGGTGGCGCGCATGGCGACGGTGCTCTGTTTCGAGGGTCAGCTGCCCTCCGTTCTCCTGTCGGGCCGGGAGGGAGACCTCTGCGGTGAGCTGATCGATCGCTTTGACGGTTCTCGCTACCGGACGCCTTGTCGGCGGATCGGCTTCCGCCCGGCCTTGCCCTACGCCGAGTTTCGCCGGGACCGTGCGGCTCTGTTGCGGTCGGCGTCCGCGATCGGGCTCGACCGCTTTCTGGAGCGTTGGGATGCCCTGAATCGGCAGAACCGGCAGAGCTTCCCCCTCGCCGCGGTTCAGCTCGATCTGGTGGCGGTTCATTTCCTGCGAGAGGCCGGGAGTCGCGAATCGCAGGTCGAGGCGCGGCGCCGTTTGCGCGCCCTACCGGCCTGGCTTGAGCAGTCGGAAGCGAGTGGTATTGCCGCCGAGGCGCTGCGGGAACAGGCGCTTCTCGAGCTGGTGTTCGGCAATCCTGCAGCGGCTTGGGGGCTGCTGAGCCGGGCTGAGCGGAGTGCCACGAGGGTGGCCTACCGGAAGCGCTTCATGATCACCGTGTCGCAGGCCGAGCTGTTGGCGCGGCAGGGGGCCGTGGACGAAGCGATCGACCGCTTGCGAGCTGCCCTCGACGACTGTCGCTTCGCTCCTTGTGACGATGCTCTGTTGCCTTCGGCCTATGGCCAACTGGCCTGGCTGATGCAGTTTCAGCAACGCATCTCGGACGATGAGCTGGCGGCGGCGGAGTCGGTGGTGCGTCAAGCCCTGGAACGCCTTCCGGGCCATGCGCCGCTGGAGCGCGTCAATCAGATGCTCAACCTGGCCCTGCTGCGAGTGCGTCGCGGGCTCGATCCAGGAGCCGAGCTCGAGCGCGCCCGAGCACTTCTCGGGGAGATGGTCGATGAGGGCGAGATGCATCGGCGGCGGCGGGCTTGGATCGAGCTCGTTGCGGGCTTAGCGGCCTTCGGCAACAGCCGGTTCGAAGCCGCCCGCCAAGCTTGCGCCGAGCTGGAGCCGGGGTCGGATCTGCGCCTCGCCGCCTGGGCGGCGAGCTGCGGTGCCAGAGCGCGTCGTGCCCTGGGAGACCTCCGGGGGGCCGATGAGCTCTTCGAGCGAGCTCTGGGACTACACGAGGTGACGACTTGGCAGCGGCGAGGAGGTGGTCTGCCGGTCGGCTTCGGACCGCAGTCCGAGGATTTCGCTCGCGCGGCGCGGGTGGCGGTGGAGCTCGACCGTCCGGACGTCGGATGGCAGAGGCTCGCGCGCCTCGATCGTATGTCGACCCTCGGATGGGCTCGACAACGCTGCCGCGAGCGTGCCGCCGATGACCAGAGCCGCTCCCGTTGGTCCCGCCTCGATCGCCAGGCGGAACGGCTGCTCGCCGAGCTGGCCGCCCTCGAGGTGCCGGCTTCGCGAGCCCGGAGCGATGAGATCCGGCGCACTCGGCGGTCGTTGGTCGACGAGCTCCGGCAGCTCTGGCGGCGATGGCCGGCCTGTGAGGACCCTGGAAGCGTGGCGGACCTTCAGGGGGCGGCCTATCGCGCCGTCGCCCTCGAGGACGAAGTGCTGCTGTTGCGCCGCCAGGGGAGTGGCGAGTACTCGCTAGCCCGTCGAACCTCGCTTCGCAGACAAGCCCTGCAGCGGGCTCTCGATCGTCTCGCGCAGCCCGCGGTGGGCCGGTCCGAAGAAGCCTGGCGTCGCACCCTCGAGCCGATCGCTCAGGCCTTCGCGCCGGAAGGCCCGCCCGACCCGGTCACTCGCTATGCTCTGCATGGTCTGCTGCAGCGGGTGCCGTTGGGCGCTCTGCCGCTGTCCGAGGAGTGGGGCGCCGGAGAAGCTCGCTGGCTCGGTGAGGTGACGACGCCGGTGGTGGTGCCAGCCGGGGCCGATCGGCCCCGCCGCCGCTTCGCCCACCTGGCACCGCCCCTTTTCCTGGTCGATCCGGGCGGCGATCTGGCCGCAGCGGTCGAGCTTCTGCCGCTCTACCGCCGACTCTTCCCGCGTGCCGAGATTCTTTCAGGAGCCCAGGTCACGGGGAGCCGGGCTCGGGAGGGCCTGAAGGTTGCCCGGGAGTTGATCCATGTCGATAGTCACGGTCGGTACCAGCCCGGTTTCCCGGAGATCTCGGCTCTCCTCCTGGCCGACGATGAGGTCACCCTGGCGGTAGGCCCTGTCTGGTCCGGTGGGACGCGTTTGGTGAACCTCAGTGGTTGTCACACCGGTCGCTGGCCGGTCTCTCCGGACAGTGGTCGCTTCGGACTCGGCGGCCTGCTCGCTCAGCTCGGAGTGCCCTGGGTGGTTGCCAGCCGGGGCGAGCTGGGCGATCGTCTGGCGGGTGAGTTCAACCGTGCCTTCTACCGAGAGATCGCCGCCGGCCAGCCAGTCCCGGTAGCCTTCGGGAAAGGCCTTGCCGAAGTCCGGCGCCGCTTTTCGGCCGCCGAATGGAGTGGTCTGATGTTGATCTCCGGGGCGGTCGAGCCTTCGGCGTCGGGAGCCGGATAGCTCGATGATGAACCAAGGTCCAGGGCCGGAGAAGGCCGACGATCGGATTTGCGAGACATGAGCCCATCGAAACTCGACAAGCTGTTGCGCCAGGTCGCCTCGCTCGAGGACTCGACCGGCGAGATGCCCCGGGACGAGACGCTGCGAGCCTACCGAGCTGGCCGCCTTTCGGACGCCGAGGCGCAGGCGGTCGAGAAGCAACTGTCCCGCAACCCCGGGGCACGCCGTCGGCTGATCGAGCTCGCCGACCTCGAAGCGCTCGATGAATCCCGGGCCCTGGCGGCCGGCAGCGGGGGAGAGAAGCCGAACGCCCCGCTTACCAGGATTCGCCGGCAGCGCTGGGCGCTGGCCGCCAGCGTCGTCGGCATTCTCTTGCTGGGCCTTTGGTTCGGGGTGATCAGTCGGCAGCTTCCCCGGCCGATGTCCTCGGACTACGAGGTTTTGGCCTTTGGCTTGGCCACCGCACGCGGCGAGACGGTTCCCCCGGGTTCGCTGGAGGCGCGGCCGGAGACCGCGCTGAGATTCGAGATCGCGCCGCGCGAGGAGGCGTCGGCGGATGTCGAGTTCGGCCTCTACGGCAGAGACGGTGATGCCTTGCGCCGCTTCCAGCGGGTCGATGCCCGACAGCTCGAGGCCTCCCAAGGGGCCGCGGTCCTGCGCCTGCGGGCCTCCGAGATCCTGACCGAAGGGCCGGGTGACTACTTATTGTTCGTGGTGGTTGCCCGGCCCGGTGACCTGCCGGTTCTGCTCGAGCTGGAGCCAGGGGAGACCGGTCGCGATCGCCTTGCCGAGGGCTCGCGCCGCAAGGTCTATCCGCAGACGGTGCGCCTGTTAGCAGGCTGCTGAAAAAGTCCGCTTGCGACTTTTCCAGCGCTGCTAGCTGTTTGTTTCAGGGGGCTAAGCGCCCCCTCGCCCGAAAAAGTGCGATTTTTCGGGCTCACCCCGTCTCACGGCTTCGCCGCCGGGCCCTCTCGGGCCCGGAAGCAGGTTGCCGATGAGTTTTTCAGCAACCTGCTAGCGCCGCCAGAGCCCGAGGCGCTCGTCGGTCCCCGGGAGAGCGGTCCTTCTGACCACCGTTGGCCGAGAGAATTCGGCCTTCGACGATTTCTTGGGGCAATCCTGCCGAGTGGTGACTCCCTAAGGGACAGGAACGTCAGTTGATCCTGTCCATTTCGTCAAGGAGACCGAGCATGAAACTCCAATCACCACCGAAACGCTGGAGAGTCGCCTTGGGTTGCATCGCCGTCGTCGCCCTTCTCTGCGGCTCGTTGCAGCTCGCGGCGGGCCCCCAGAACCCCGAGCATGGCGCCATCTGGAATCGCTATGTCGGGCCACCGCCGAGCATCAGCTGTGGACCGAATCGGACTTGCGCTCAGTGCGTGACCTACTTCAACAGCCAGGAGGTTGCGCGCGGTCCCGCCACCTGCATTGTGGACAGCGCCATGTACACCCCCTGCATCAGCGCTTTCGATTCCTAGTCCGTCCTCAGAGACTTCGATCCGAGATGCCCCTTCGGCCCGCTGGCCGAGGGGGCGCGAAGGACTAGCGATGATGGCTTGATCGCCGCCGAGATCGGTTGATCTGCAGTGCTCTTCTCCGGGGGGATTTTCAGCATGACGACGAGAATCTGGTGTTGGTTTGGATTCGGGGTGATGGTGCTCGTAGGGAGCGTGGCTCGAGGCGAGTCGACCGCCGTCGAATGGCGGCGTCTGGCGTGTCCACAGCCGTTCGCCGGTGGCGAGATCCGGTGCGGGCAGGAGAGCGATGGCGCGACCATCATCTACCAGGTTGCGACGGCGGCCGAGCGGTTGTCGCCGGGACCGGTGCCGGGGTGTCGAACCGGGCCGATCCATTCGGAAGTTCCCAGGGCCTACCCGTCGCCGGCCATGGCTCCGCGATCGGATTCGCCGCTGCCCTGTGACCAAGGTTCTTGCCTTTGCGACTCGGCCGCCGCTTGCGACTGCGAGTGGATCGCCCTCGTCGACTGGAATCACTGGCACGGCTGGTCCCTCGCCTCCCTGATGGATTCGGTGGCCGAGTCTGAGGTGGGCGTGGTGCTTTTCGACCTCGAAGCCGGCATCCATGGCTTACCGACGACGGGAGCGAACGATCTCGGGGTCTTGGCCCGCCTGTGCCAGGTGCTCGAGGTCTCGCAAAGCTCGGGACCGCCCTTGGCGGTCAACATGAGCTTCGGACGGCTGGCGACCTCGAAGTCGGGGTTGGGAGACGAGATCAGCGCCGCTCTCGAGCGCCTCTCGGATCACGGGGTGACCTTGTTGGCGAGCGCCGGCAATCATCGCGAGCTGCTCTTTCCGGCGGCCAGCGAGACCGTACTCGCGGTGGGCTCCCTGGCCCTGCCGCAGTTCCTCGCTCGTCAATCGGTGGTCCAGTCGAGCTGGGAGACCCCGCCGGCGCCCTGGCACCAGCCACCCGGCAAGCTCGAGGCGCTTTTTCCCTCCTCGGGGCTTTGTTATTCCGACCATGGTGTGGTCGACCAGAGCGCGTGGCTCGCGCCGCCCGGGTCCTCCTACGCCACGGCGATGGCAACCGGTTGGCTGGCGCTGGCCCATCGCCGTGGAGCCCTGAACCTGCCGTTCGAGGACCCCGGTGCCGGCCTATGGCATCCGATCCGTGGCGACGGCGACGCGGAGCGCTTCCTGCTGGCTCGCGACGGCGCGCCGATCGTGGGCTCCGAGTCGCCCTTTGTCGATGCCGTACTCGCCGCCTCGAGCGATCACGATCACCCTTGCTGGCGCAACCTCGGTCTCGCCCGGGCCTCTCTCGGCGCCTGCAGCGATTGCTCACCGAGCAGCGCGGTCTCTCTGGTTCAGCTCGTCGACGACCTCTACACGGGGACGCCGGAAACCAACGCCTGTGTTCCTTGCACCGGTGACCGACCGCCCCCGGTGAGCGGAGCGGACCACCGCTTGGTGCTGAACCTGGCGGCGACTCCACCTCTTCCCGAGGGGCTCCGGCCGACCGGGCTCCAGCTACGGGTCGGCGAACGGTTCCACGATCTGCAGGGATCCGACGACCTGCTCGGTCGTCTTCGTCTGGGGGCGGCGGATCCCTCCGGTGTCGAGGAGCTCGTCATCGAAGGCATTGCCGCGACCGACGACCTCTCTCTGCTCTTCCTCTTCGCCGACGAGCGCTTCGATGGTGGCTCCGGTGGAGCGTTCTGGACGTCGACTCCCATTCATCTGCCGGAGTCTCCCCGCGACTGAGCTTGGCCTCGGAGCCCGCGGTAATCCGGCGCCGGATGCCGGAACGGACTCCCCCTCGATGACCCTGTAAGGCCGCCGGACTCCCCGGTTGGGTTCTCGCCTTGATAAGTTGCGGCGAGAACAACCGTGGGCGACGAAGGCCGCGGCCGGATTCCCGGCCGGCGGTGCCGAGCGAGCGAGAGACAAGGGGAGTGAATTGGCGATTCTCGACAGTACTTTGCAGCGGGACGAGCGCTTCACGGAGCGACTGGATCACTGGCGCCGGGAGGCGGAGCGGCTGCAGGGCGAGGAGGAGAGTCTGCGTCTCGGCGGTGGCGCCAAGGCGCAGGACAAGCAGCGCGCACGGGGCAAGCTGACCGCCCGCGAGCGCATCGTCGCCCTGTGCGACGACGGCACGGAGTTTCTCGAGCTCGGCCTGTGGGTGGCTCACGGTTTTTATGAGGAGTATGGCGGCGCCCCCGCCGCCGGGGTCGTGATCGGGCTCGGCACGGTGCACGGGCGCGACGTCGTGGTGGTGGCCAACGACGCCACCGTCAAGGCCGGCGCCTGGTTTCCGCTGACTTGCAAGAAGGTGCTGAGGGCCCAGGAGATCGCCCTCGAGAATCGCCTCCCGATCGTCTACTTGGTTGATTCGGCGGGAGTCTTTCTGCCGCTCCAGGACGAGATCTTCCCGGACAAGGAGCACTTCGGTCGGGCCTTCTTCAACAATGCCCGGCTGTCGGCCGAGGGGGTCTTTCAGGTCGCCGCCATCATGGGCTCGTGCGTTGCCGGCGGCGCCTACTTGCCGATCATGAGCGACGAATCCCACATCGTCGAGGGCACCGGTTCGATCTTCCTCGCCGGATCCCACCTGGTGAAGGCGGCGATCGGGGAGGAGATCGACAACCAGTCCCTCGGCGGGGCCGAGGTGCAGGTCGACGTCTCCGGCGTCGTCGACCACCGCCACGGCAGCGATGGCGAGTGCCTGGCGGCGATTCGCCGGCAGATCGAGCAGCTCGCCCCATCCGGCGCTTCGCCCTTTGCTCGTCGGCCGGTCCTCGAGCCGCTGCAGGCGAGCGAAGAGATCGCGGCCGTTCTGCCGGTCGATCGCTCCCGTCCCTACGACATGCGGGAGCTGCTCGCCCGGCTCCTCGACGGGTCCGAGCTCGACGAGTTCAAGGCCACCTACGGCAAGACCCTGATCTGCGGCGTCGGTTGGATCGAAGGGCAAGTCGTGGGCATCGTCGCCAACCAGCGCTCCATCGTCGACCGTCGGACCGGTCTCGAAGCCGGCGACAAGGAGCTTCAGATCGGTGGCGTGGTCTACTCCGAATCCGCCGACAAGGGCGCCCGCTTCGTCCAACTGTGCAACCAGAAGAAGATTCCGCTGCTCTTTCTGCAGGACGTCACCGGATTCATGGTGGGCAGTCGCGCCGAGCGCGGCGGCATCATCAAAGACGGCGCCAAGATGGTGAATGCGGTGGCCAACTCGACGGTCCCCAAGATCACCCTGTTCGTGGGCAACTCCTACGGTGCCGGCAACTACGCCATGTGCGGCAAGGCCTATGGCGCTCGTTTCCTCTATGCCTGGCCTTCGGCCTCGATCGCCGTGATGGGAGGGGCGCAGGCCTCCAACACCCTGCTCTCGATTCAGCTCAAGAATCGTGGCGCCGATGTCTCCGAGGAAGAGAAGCAGGCTCTCTTGGCGCGCATCCAGAAGCGCTACGACGAAGCCCTCGATCCGCGCTATGCGGCGGCCCGCCTCTGGGTCGACGCGATCATCGACCCCGCCGCCACCCGCCGGGTGCTCGGCCGTACCCTGGCGGCGGTGGCCGAAAACCCGGACCTCGCCGAGTTCAAGACCGGCGTGTTGCAGACCTGAAGGCTGTGCACGCAGCCACTTTCAGCTCTGAGGCCTAGTCACAGCGTGCCCGAGGGGCGCCTCGAGCCGCCCTGAATCTCTAGAAATCGATTTCCGAGAGCTCTTGCTCGAAGAGCTGCGACATCTCGGGGTGATCTTCGAGATAGGCGGCGGCGAGGTCGCGGTGGTCTTGGCGCAGGGACAGGTGGAGGAGGGCGGCGAGATAGGGGTCGTCGACCTGTTGCGGCGCCATGCGTTCGAGGACGGCGGTCAGGAAGCCGCGCGAGGCGGTGGTCGCCTGATCCCCCTCGAGCACTTCGCCAAAGGGTGCCGCCGCTTGTGCCAGGAGCTCGCCGCGGCGTTGCCAGGAGACTCCGCCGAGGCGTTTGGCCCAGGTGTCCACCATCTGCTGCATCTCGGGAGCCAGTCGTTCATAGAGCATGTCGGGGTCTCATCGGTTCAGAGGGCGCTGACGGCGGAGCTGGGCCGCGCCAGCCTCAAGACTCGGGGTAAACGCGCAGGCTGTTCCAGCGCCGCAGCGCCACTTTGCCGGCGGCGAAGCCGCGCGGTTTGTGGACATCGGCGACGCGGCAGAGGTGGACTTCCACCTTGCCCCGGGCGTTGCGGGCCTTCGAATGGTACGCCGCCAGGGCCGCGGCGCGGCGTTCCACCGGCCGCGGCAGCTCCGGCAGGTCGTCCGGATTCTTCACCACCACGTGGCTGCCGGGGGTGCCGCCGGCGATGTGAAGCCAGAAGTCTTTGGGCTCCGCGATGGCGAAGGTGAGGTGGTCGTTGTCGCGCGCCCCCTTGCCCACCAGGATGGTGAACCCTTCGTGTTCCTCGGTGCGGTAGCCCTTGCCCTTGCTCGCCACGGCGGGGATGGTAGCAGCGTTGATCGGCGGCGCCAGCCGAGAGTCCCGGGAGGCTAATCGGAGGGTTCTTCGCCGGCGTGGGCGCGGACTTCGCCCTTCGCCGGCCAGTCGCGACCTCGAAGAGCCGTCAACAGGGCCTCTCGCCGCCGTCGGAGACTTGCATAAGTGGCTGTCTCAGAAGACAATCGGACGATCTGATCGTTGAACCGAGGAGGCCCGTATGAGTGACCGTTCCTTCACGTCCGTCGTCGAGATGTTCCATCACCGGATCACCGCGTCCCCCGATGCCGATGCCATGTTCGGGCGCCGCAATGGTGAGTGGTACTCGATGCAATGGCGGGAGGTCGGCGAACAGGCCCGCCAGGCGGCTTGCGGCCTGCGCAGCCTCGGGCTCGAAAAGAGCGAGCGTTGCGCCATTCTGTGCATGACCCGGCCGGAGTGGGTGATCGTGGATATGGCGATTCTGGCCGCCGGCGGCGCCACCACCACCATCTATCCCTCGAACACGCCGGAAGAGTGCGCCTACATCCTCTCCGACTCGGACACGGTGGTGTGCTTCGCCGAGAACCCTGAGCAGGCCGCCAAGCTGGCGGAGGTGCGGGATCAGGTTCCGACGGTCAAGCACGTGGTGGTGATCGAGGGCGAGGCGAGTGGCGATGACGGTTGGATGCTGACCTTCGACGAGCTGACGTCGCGCGGTGCCGCCTGGGATGCCGACAATCCTGGCCAGTACGAGGCGGTGGCGGACAGTGTCGGAGCCTCCGACCTGGCGACCTTGATTTACACCTCGGGCACCACCGGCAAGCCCAAGGGAGTCATGCTGACCCACGACAACTGGGTATACGAAGCGGGGGCGATCGAAGAGATTGGAGTGCTGTCACCAACGGACAAGCACTACCTCTTCCTGCCGCTGGCCCACTCCTTCGCCAAGGTTTTGGAGGTGGCTTCGATCCGCATCGGTGTGCCGACGGCCATCGACGGCTCCATCGACGACCTGGTGGACAACCTGGGGGTGGCCCGGCCGACGGTGATGGCGGCGGTGCCGCGGGTCTTCGAGAAGGTCTACAACAAGGTGGTTTCCGGCGCCCGCGATGCCGGCGGCCTGAAGTACAAGATCTTCCTCTGGTCCCTCGAGGTCGGCAAGGAGGTGTCGCGCCTGCGCCAGGCCGGCAAGGAGGCCGGCGGGCTGCTCGGTCTCAAGCACAAGATCGCCGACAAGCTGGTGTTCTCGAAGCTCAAGGACCGCTTCGGCGGGCGGATTCGCTTCTTCGTCTCCGGCGGTGCGCCGCTGGCCCGGGAGATTGCCGAGTTCTTCCACGCTGCCGACATCCTGGTGCTCGAGGGCTACGGCCTCACCGAATCTTCGGCGGCGAGCTTCGTCAACCGGCCGAAGGAGTACAAGTTCGGCACCGTCGGCCTGCCGATGCCGGGCACGGTGGTCGAGATCGCCGAAGACGGCGAGATCCTGATCAAGGGCCGCGGCGTGATGAAGGGCTACTACAACCGCCCCGACGACACCGCCGAGGCCCTCGACGCCGAAGGGCGCCTCTATACCGGCGACGTCGGCTTCGTCGACGAGCAGGGCTACCTCAAGATCACCGACCGCAAGAAGGACATCATCGTCACCGCCGGCGGCAAGAACATCGCGCCTCAGAACGTCGAGAATCAGCTCAAGGCGAGCTGTCCATACATCTCCCAGGTGGTGATGCTGGGGGACAAACGGCCGTTCTGCATCGCTCTGATCACGGTCAACGAGGAGACCGTCGGCAAGTGGGCCGGCGACAACGGCCTGTCCTACACGGACTACGCCGATCTGTCCGGCAAGGCGGAGGTCCACCAGCTCATCTGGGAGGCGGTGGAAGCGGTCAACGCCGATCTCGCTTCCTATGAGACGATCAAGAAGATCCACCTGCTGTCGGCCGATTTCTCCCAGGAGACGGGCGAGCTGACGCCGAAGATGAGCATCAAACGCAAGGTGGTCGAGACCCGCAATCAAGACATTCTCGAGAGCATGTATGCGGGCACCGTGAAGCAGGTCTGACGCCGTTTCACGACACCATCGACGCATCCGAAGATCCGATGCGGCTTTCGCGGGGTTCCCCGGTCGGGGGGCCGTGACCGCGCCCAGCGAGGAGACCAGGCGATGAAGACCGTCCGAGTCGGCAACGGCCAGGGCTTTTGGGGCGACAACATCGACGCCCCTTCGCTACTGCTACGCGGTGGCGAGATCGACTATCTCGGCATGGATTACCTGGCCGAGGTGACTCTGTCGATCATGATGCGACAGAAGCTCAAGAATCCGGAGCTCGGCTATGCCCCGGATTTCATCGACTTCATTCGCGACGTGCTGCCGGAGCTCAAGGAGCGCAACGTTCGGGTGCTGTCGAACGCCGGTGGCCTCAATCCCCACGCCTGCCGCCAGAAGATCTTCGAGGTCGCTCGGGAGCTTGGCGTTTCCGGGGTGCGGGTCGGCGTGATCGAGGGCGACAACATCCTGCCGCGCCTCGGCGAGCTGGTGGCGGCGGGGCATCCCTTGGAGAACATGGACACCGGTGAGCCCATCGCTCCGGTGGCCGACCGCTTCACCAGCGCCAATGCCTATCTCGGCGCCCGACCGGTCTGCCATGCCCTCGAAGAGGGTGCCCTGATCGTGCTCTGTGGCCGGGTGACGGACACCGCCCTCGCGCTGGCGCCGCTGGCCCACGAGTTCGGTTGGGCCGAGGACGACTGGGATCGCCTGGCGGCGGGCACCATCGCCGGCCATATTCTCGAGTGCGGTCCGCAATGCACCGGCGGCAACTTCAGCCGTTGGTGGGAAGTTCCGGATCTCTGGAACGTCGGATATCCGATCGTCGAAGCGCGCCAGGACGGCACCTTCGTGGTGACCAAGCATCCCGGAACCGGTGGCATGGTGACGGTCGACACGGTGGCCGAGCAGCTGCTCTACGAGATGGGCAATCCGCAGGAGTACATCACCCCCGACGTGGTCGCCGACTTCACCTCCATCGATCTGCAACAGGCGGGGGAGGACCGGGTCGAGGTGTCGGGCATTCGCGGCCGGCCCAACACGCCCTTCTTGAAGATCTCCGCCTCCCATCTCGATGGCTTCAAGAGCTCCGGCCAGATCACCCTTTGCGGACCGCGGGCGGTGGACAAGGCGGAGCTGGCGGCGGAGCTGGTGTGGAAGCGCCTGGAGCGCGCCGGGGTGACCTTTCCGGAGAGCTGCCGATCCCAGGAGCTCCTCGGCGTCGGGGCCTGCCTGCCGGGGGTGATGACGCCTCCGGCGGAGCCGCCGGAGGTGGTCCTGCGCCTCGGCGTGCGCGACACCGATTACGACAAGGTGCTGCGCTTCGGCAAGGAGATCGCCCCGCTGGTCACCGCCGGTCCACCGGGGGTCACCGGCTTCGCCGGCGGCCGGCCGAAGCCGCAGAAGGTGGTGGCCTACTGGCCCGCCCTGCTGGCCCGCGAAGAGGTCGAAGACCACATCGAAGTGAGCGTGGAGGAGGCGTGATCCGGGAGTGGTACCTGCCGCTCCTCGGCGGTCTCCTGCCGGTGATGCTGCTCGGCTTCCTGGCCAGTGCCCTGGCCAATCGCCTGGCCTTCGCCGGCTGGGCGCTGGCCTTCGGCCTGGCCTACACCCTGTGGTTGCGGATCGGCCTCGAGCGCGCCTGGCCGCGCCGCCGCCGGGTCGCCGGCGCCCTCACCCTGCTCGCCCTGGCGGCGCTGGTTCTCGGTCTGCTGGTGTGGCGCCACGGCGAAATCTACGACCTCGGTTTCCGGGCGGCCCTGCCGTCCCTCTATCACCCCCTTTGGACCCGTCCGGCGAGTGCCTGGGTGGTGGCTCTGGTGCTCACCCTGGCCGCCTCCTGGCGGTACTTCTTGGCAGCGGAGGAGAGATGACCAGAGTTCCCCTTTCACGGGTCGCCCACGCCCGCTCCGGTGACAAAGGCGATGCCAGCAACATCGGCCTGATCGCCAACTCGCGAGAGATCTACGAGGCGCTGACGGAGCAGGTCACCGAGGAGCGGGTGAAGGAGCACTTTCGGCAGGTCTGCCGTGGTCCCGTCGAGCGCTTCGCCGTGCCCAACCTGCACGCCTTCAACTTCATCCTGCACGACTCCCTCGGCGGGGGCGGCACCGAGAGCTTGATCAATGACGCCCAGGGCAAGACCCATGCTCAGGGCCTGCTGCAGATGGAGGTCGAGATCGCCGACCATCTGCTCGAGGCGATGCCGTGAGTGCCGAGGAGTCGGATTTCGCAGGCTTCGAGAGGCTGGCCATCGAGCGGCGGGACGATCTGCTGTGGGTCAGCCTCGACAACCCGGAGCGGGCCAACGCCCTGTCACCGGCGCTCCTCGACGAGCTCACCGACCTCTATCGCCGGCCGCTCCTCGACGACGGCATTCGGGCGCTCATCCTGAAGGCCAATGGGCGCCACTTCTCGGCCGGCGCCGATCTCGCCCACCTGCGCTCGCTGCGCGATGCCGGACCGGAGGAGAACGCCGTCGACTCGCGTCGGCTGATGGATCTCTTCGAGGCCGTGCTGCGCCAGGAAACGCTGACCCTGGCCCTGGTGCACGGCTCCTGCGTCGCCGGCGGCTGCGGATTGGCGACGGCCCACGATTTCGTGGTGTCGTCGCAGGATGCCCGCTACCTCTACAGCGAGGTGCGCATCGGCTTCGTCGCCGCCCTGGTGGCGACCTATCTGTCGCTGCGCCTGCGGGGCTCGGACATTCGCGAGCTGTTGCTCTATCCGCAGTTCCTGTCGGCCGAGCGCGCCCTCGAGATCGGCCTGGTCAACCGCGTCGTGCCGCGGGAAGAGCTCGAGCAGGCCGGTGAAGAGCTGGCCGCCGGCATCCTCGCCAACGGCAGCTCGCGGTCGATCGCCAGCACCAAGCGCCTGCTGCTCGATCTTCCGGGGCGCAGCCTGGCGGATGGTCTGCGCCATGCCGCCGAGGTCAACGCGTTGGCTCGCGAAACGGATGACTGCAAGCGCGGTATCGCCCACGTCTTGGATCACAAGAGGCCTCCCACCTGGAGGTGAGGCCGTTGACCCGCCGAGGTTGGGCGTAGAGAAAGACCATGGGAGCCCTTTGGCTGGCGCTGCTCTATGCCGTCACCGCCGTCGCGATCAGCGCTCTCGGGCGGCGTTGGCTGCGCGGTCGGCCGTCCCGCTGGGTGCCGATCGTCTTGGCGCTGGTGCCGCTGTTGTTCACCGGGGCGGGCTTTCTGCCCGGCAAGACCTTGGCCCCGACGGCCTCCCTCGCCGGCGTCGCGCCGTGGGCCGATGGCGAGCTGGTGGAACGGTCCCGGGCGGCCTCGATGGCGGCCAATCCGCTGCTCCTCGATCCCCTCTCCCAGATGATCCCTTGGTCGCGGGCGGCGCGGCGGGACCTGCTGTTCAATCCTCATCAGGGGGCCGGCTCGGCTCTGCTCGGCAACGGCCAGTCGGCGGTGCTGTTCCCGACCGAGCTGGCCGCCCGCTTGCTCCCGCCATTCCGCGCCGTCACCTATCGCCAGGCGGCTCGGTTACTGATCGCTCTGTGGGGGATGTTCCTGGTGGCGCGACGCCTCGGCGTCGGCGATCGGGCGGCGCTGGTGGCGGCGGCGCTCTATGGCGGCAGCGGCTTCCTGCAGCTCTGGCGGTTGCACCCCCACTCGCTGGTGGCGGCGGTCCTGCCCTGGATCCTCGCCGCCGCCCTCGATCTCAGCCGATCGCCGAGCTGGCGAGCCGCACGGCGGCTCGCCTGGGCGGGGGCTCTCGGCGTCTTCGCCGGTCATCCCGAGACTCTCCTTCACGGTTTGCTGCTGACGGCGCCGCTGGCGCTGTTCTGCGGGCGCTGGCGTCAGCGACGGCGGATCGTCGGCTGGGGTCTGGTGGCGGCTTTGCTGGCGCTGCTGCTGGCGGCACCGGTGCTGTTGCCGATGGTCGAGACCCTGTCGGCCTCGGCGGAATGGCAGCAGGGTCGTACCTCGCGGCTGGTGCAGACCGGAGGCTCCTGGTCCGACTCGGTCGATCGCCTGCTGCCGGCCCTCAGTCTCGGAGCCCACGGCGATCCGCGGCGCGGCGATTGGCAGGGGCCGGAGAACCTGATCGAGATCGGCGGTGCCTCGGTCGGAGCGTCGGCGGTCCTGCTGGGGCTCCTCGCGGTCACCCTGCGCCGACGGCGCAAGGTCGTCCTGGCCCTCGCCGCGGTCGGGCTCTTCGGCTTGCTCGCCGGGGCGCTGGTGCCGCCGGTGGTGGCTCCCCTGAGCGCTATACCCCTGGTTGCAGACTCGCTCCTCAAGCGCTTCGCTTTGGGCTGGTGTCTGGCGGTCCCCTTGTTGGCGGCGATGACCCTGCACCACCACGGCCGCGTGAGACGACGCTGGATTCTGGCTCTGTCGGCGGTGTTGGCGCTGGCGGTGGCCACCGTCATGGCCGGTCATTCACCGGCCGAGCAGATGTTCTTCTTCACTCCGATCCTGGTGACCGCCGTCGCCCTCGGCTTGGCGAAGCGGAAGGAGGCCTGGGCCCTGCCGGCGGTGATCGTGGCCTTGTTGCTGCCGCGGGTGGCGCTGTTCGCGACCTGGGTTCCGGTGGTTTCGGCGGACGCCTTCTATCCCGAGACCCTCGGCGTTCGGGAGGTGGCGGCGCGCCTCGCGGCGAGCGAGCCGGTGGGCTATCGGGTGGCCGGTCTCGATGCCGCCTTGGTGCCGCAGACGGCGGCCTTCTTTGGCTTCGAAGAAGCTCGCAGCTACGATCCGATGGAGTTCGCACCCTACCGCGAGTTCAGCGCTGCTCTGGGGGAGGTCGGCCGTACCGGCTGGGTACGAATCCTCGATCCCGACCGCCCGGCCTTGGACTTTCTCGGGGTGCGCTACGTGTTCGACGATCCCAGCATGGTGCAGCGGCCGGGGGTCGAGGTGATCTACCAGGGACGGGATGCCGTGATCTATGAAAATCCAGGAGCCTTGCCGCGGCTCTTCGTGCCGCAATTCGTCGAGCTGGCGGAGACCGGCGACGCCGTGAGGCGGGCTGTGCAACTGGACGATTTCGCCCGCACCGCGATCGTCTCCGGCAGGCCTGGCGGCAGTCCTGGCGGCGGTCCTGGCGGTGGTCGGCGCAATGGCCCCGGCAGGGTCGAGGACCTGCGGGTGGCTGGCGCGACGATCGATGCCCTGGTGGTCGCCGAAGGGCCTCTCCTGGTCGCTTCCAGTCAGCCCGCGATTCCCGGCTGGCGGCTGTGGCTCGACGGCGTCGAGACGCCGCTACGGCGGGTCAACGGTGCGTTTCTCGGTCTCGAGGTGCCCGCCGGTCGCCATCGGGTCGAGCTGCGCTATCGTCCCTGGACCTGGGACCTCGGTCGCGGCGCCTTCGCGATCGGCCTCGGCTTGCTGACCCTGGGATGGGCGATGAGGTGGCGATGAGCTCGGGATACCTCTTGTTGTTCGACATCGACGGCACGCTGATGCGCTGTGGTCCGGTGATCCGGAAGCTCTTCGGAAGGGCTCTCGACGAGGCTGGGATCCCGCGCGACGGTCTGTCCAGCTACGACTTCGCGGGCAAGATCGATCCGCTCATCGTGCGCGACCTCTGTGTCCTCGCGGGGTGGAGCGACGAAGAGGGCTGGCGGGCCGTGCCGAGGGTGCGCGATGCCTGGTTGCGGCTGCTCGACGAGTGCCTCGGAGGTGACGATATTCATCACTTTCCGGCCGTTGGCGAGACCCTCGATCGTCTCGCCGCTCGCTCCGACGTCGAGCTCGGCCTGTTGACCGGCAACTGGCACCGAGGAGCTCGCATCAAGCTGCGCCGCGCCGGCTACGATCACTACTTTTCCTTCGGAGCCTTCGGCGGCGACGGCCGCCAACGGCGTGATCTGCCGCCAGTGGCCCTGCGCCGAGCCTCACGCTCCTATCCGCCCGAGCGGGTCTGGATCATTGGCGATACGCTGCACGACGTCGACTGTGCGCGGGCCCATGGGCTGCGCTGCCTGGCGGTCGAAACCGGTGGCCGCTCGGCGAGTGAGCTGCGCTCAGCAGGCGCCCATCGGGTGGTCGCCGATCTGTCGGTCCTCGAGGACCGTTGGCCCTACGTGGACGATTGAGGGCCTGGTCTCCGAACCCTTGGAGAACCGAACCGGCTGCTATTTCTGCGCGCGCCTTTCCACGGCGCACTCTCATCCCGCTACCCTTCGGCGCCCGATCGCTCGGCGAGGTGGGCGCGGTGTCGACGGGCGAGCCGAAGGGCGTTGAGGCCGACGAAGGTGAGCCCGATGAGCAGCACACTCCGGGTCGTCATCGCGACGACGACCACCAACACGGCGAGGCCGAGAAGCTCGACCTTTGGTAGCCCTGGTTTCTCGATCAGGAAGTCATGGCACAGCCAGACGGCCACCAGGTAAGCGGCGATGGCCCACGCCAACCCCACGACCGCCTGGTCCGAGGAAATCGTCGCATGGTCCGTCAGGGTGTCCACGTTGACGCTGATCAGTGCTCCGACGGCCGTCGCCGCCGCGAACACGAAGTAGTGCCCGTAGCCCCACACGAAGGCCTTTCGCTCATCGGCCAGCTCGTCGGCGACTCGATCGTCGAAATAGAGCCACCACATGGAGAAGAGGATCAGCAGCGTGCCCGCGGCGAGCGTCGCCAACTCGGGAGTGTAGTGCTCGGTCATCTTCCGGAAGGCGTACACCGAGGCCAGGATCGATTCGCCGAGAACGATGATCGTCAACAGGCCGAGGCGCTCTTCGATGTGATGGAAGTGGTAGGAGGTGTTGCGACCCCGGTCGACGGATCTTTCCGCCGCCAAGGGAACCAGCATCTCGAGAACCAGCAGACCGCCCATCACATACCAGTTCTGGAAGAACAGAACGGCCAGCGACCAGCCGACCTGGACCAGGAAGACCCCCGCTGCGTAGCGCAGCGCAATGGGGCGGGAGCGGCGGTCGTCCCGTGCCACCTTGAGCCAGAGCAGGACATAAGGGAGGCGCATGACGACGTAACCCACCATCATGACCAGAAACTCTTCCTTCTTGAAAGCCGACTCGACGCCGACGGCGATGATGATGGCTCCGACCATCTGGACGAAGGACGCGAGACGAAACTGGGCGTCATCCGTGTCGTAGCCCGAGGCGAACCATGTGTAGGTATTCCAGGGCCACCAGATACACCAGAAGATCCAGAGGTACATCAGAATGGCGTAACCGACGTGCTCCCCATCGGAGATCTTGTGATGGAACTGAGCCGCGAGACTGGCGATCGCCACGACGTAGACCAGGTCATAGAACAGCTCCAAGGGCGTCGCGGCACGGTGGTCCTCCTCGACGCCGCGAACGACGATCGGATTGATCAAGACGGACTTGCTACTCTCGTTAAGCGCCATGGAGTCCTCGAAGTCGGGGATCTGATTCACCGGGTCGGGATTGGTCGCACGAAGCAGGAGCGCTCGAACGAATCCACAACCTCGATCGCTGGTCGGAAGTCGGCCTGAAGTCTACAAGTTGTCGAGATTTGGTGGTCGAGTAGGGCCGTTCGGAGCCGAAAACCGGTGCCCGCAGGGGCCGGTTCCAGGGTAAAAGCCGAGTTTGGGAGGAAGTTGGATGGAAGCCTCGAAAGTCCCCACGCTGCGGGTGCGGCAGGTCAACCGAGAAGTAGTGAACGGCGCCGGTGACTACGTTCTCTACTGGATGATCGCCAACCGCCGCACCGACTGGAACTTTGCCCTCGATCGGGCCGTCGAATGGGCCGCGTCCCTCGGCAAGCCCCTGCTGATCCTCGAAGCCCTGCGCTGCGACTATCGCTGGGCTTCGGATCGCTTCCACGGCTTCGTGATCGCCGGGATGGAAGACAACCGCCGGGCGCTCGAGGCCGGGCCGGTGGCCTACTACCCCTATGTCGAGCCGACGGTCGGTGCCGGCCGGGGTCTGCTGGCCGCCCTGGCGGAACGGGCGGCCGTGGTGGTGACCGACGAATTTCCCTGCTTCTTCCTGCCGCGCATGGTGGCGGCGGCCGGCGAGGGTTTGTCGGTACGCCTCGAGGCGGTGGACTCGAACGGTCTGCTACCGCTCACCGCCACCGATCGGCTGTTCTCCCGGGCGGTGGATTTTCGCCGCTTCTTGCAGAAGACCCTGACGCCCCATCTGCTCGAGAGGCCGCGTTCGGATCCCTGGTCGACCTACGAGGCGCCGCCCTGGTCGGGCCCTCTGCCCGCCGCCGTCACCGATCGTTGGCCGGTCGCCGAACCGGCGTCGCTGGACCTGGCGTCCTTGCCCATCGACCACCGGGTGACCGTGGTGGCGTCCGAGCCGGGAGGGCCGCGGGCCGCCGAAGGTGCGCTCGAGAGCTTCATGGCGCGTCGCTTCGCGCGCTATGTCGATGGCCGCCTCGAAGTCCGCGATCGGGCGACCAGCGAGCTCTCGGCCTATCTCCACTTCGGCCACCTGTCGAGCCATCGGGTGTTCGCCGCCCTCTGCGGGCACGAAGACTGGAACGTCGATCGTCTGGCCGAGAAGGCCACCGGGAGCCGCAACGGCTGGTGGGGCATGAGCCCGCCGGCGGAGGCCTACCTCGACCAACTCGTCACCTGGCGCGAGCTGGGCTACAACTCGACCCGACTGCGGCCGGACTACGACACCTACGAGGCTCTTCCGCCCTGGGCCCGCACCACCCTCGAAGAGCATCGCCAGGACCCTCGGCCGACCCTCTACAGCGACGAAGAGCTCGAGAGCTCCCAGACCCACGACTCCCTGTGGAACGCGGCGCAGAACGAGCTGGTCACCACCGGCAGGATCCACAACTATCTGCGCATGCTGTGGGGCAAGAAGATCTTCGAGTGGTCGGAGACGCCGCGGCAAGCGCTCGAGCGCATGGTGGAGCTCAACAACAAGTACGCCCTCGATGGCCGCAACCCCAACTCCTACAGCGGCATCTTCTGGTGTCTCGGCCTGTTCGATCGGGCCTGGGGGCCGGAGCGGCCGATCTTCGGCAAGATTCGCTACATGACCTCCGACAGCACCCGCCGCAAGCTCGACGCCAAGGCCTACGAAGCGCGCTTCGGAAGCCGCGAAGGCTGGCTCGATTTCGCCTAGCTCGGGAGTCCGGTTCCGGGATCATCGGTCGGCGGCTGCCGTTCTTTCGGGGTTCTGGCGTCTCACGGCTCGATGGCTGTAAGATCTGGTCCTTCCTTTCCTTCTTTTGAGCATCGTCGTTGGCTGCAGGACGAAATGCCTGGAGCACCATGCAGCCGACTCGAGAGAAGCCGTCTCCGGAAACAGCGTCGTCTCCCTCGCCGACCACGTCGGGTGGTGTCGGTTTGCTGCCTCGGCTGGTCCTGGCTTTGGCGATCGTCGGCCTGGTACCGATTCTCGCCCTGGCGCTGCAGCTGGTGGGAGTCAACCGGAATGCTCTCACCGAACAGGTTCTCAGATCGCACGCCGTTGCGGCCGACGCGGCTGCCTCCCAGGTCCAGGTCGAGATCTCGGCTCGGCGCACATTCCTGCGAGTTGCCGCGGCCGAGGGCGGCTGGAGTTCCGTGGAAGTCGAGTCGATCCGGAGTCGGCTGTCGATCCTTCTCGAGGAGGCCGAGGATCTCGGTCTCGTCGCCCTTTCACTGGCAGATGCCGGTGGGCGCGAGGTCCTCAGGGCGCAGCGCGAGGTAGCTCCCGCCGAGGTGTCTCGCTTGATCGCGGAGCAGGGCGCTGCGAGCGACACCTTCGTCGCCTTCGAAGGCGCTCGCTGGTTCGTGGCTCGGCGAGCGCTCGCCAGGGACTCTCGGGGTCTTTTCCTGGTTGGAGTCTTTGACACCCTCGAGACGGATCGGTCTCTCCATCCGGACGAGCTCGGCCCCGAAGCCACTGTCTGGCTCGCCGAAGAGGAACGGGTTCTCTGGGGCTCCGGTGCTTCCAGCGAGGAAGTTCCGCCGTCCCTGTTGACGTTGGCTGCCGAGCAACGCCTCTCTGGTGCAGGCCGCTTCGGGCATC
Source organism: Acidobacteriota bacterium (assembly GCA_039028635.1). NCBI lineage: Bacteria > Pseudomonadati > Acidobacteriota > Acidobacteriota bacterium. Next base: position 110,331 of record JBCCHV010000003.1, on the reverse strand, counting down.
GCGGCGTCGAGTACTTGGGTGCCTTTTCGCCGGTCCTCGACTCCCCGTGGTTCGTGGTGTCCCTGCAGAGCTCGGCCGTGGCCGAGCGGGTGAGCCGCGATATGCGTCGGCGATCGGTGCTCGCGATTGGCCTGGCACTGGGTTTGGTGTTGCTGCTCTCCGCTCTCGGCTACCGCTCCGTCGTCGCTCCCCTGCGCCGGCTGATCGCCAGTCAAAGCGAGGTCCTGGGAGAAGCCGCGGACTTTCGTGGCGACGAAATCTCGCGACTCAAAAGCTCCTTCGAAGCGCTGGCGCGGCACGTTTCCCAGGACGAGGCCCTCGACAAAGTGTTCTTGGGGCGGTACCAGGTGTTGGAAGTGATCGGCGAAGGGGCCATGGGAAGCGTCTTCATGGGCTGGGACCCGATCCTCAAGCGGCCGGTCGCGATCAAAACCCTCAAGCTTTCGGGGCAGCTCGAGTCGGACTTGACGCCTTCTGGCGACCTGCTGACCGAGGCGGCGACGATTGCGCGCCTCAATCATCCGAACGTCGTTCAGGTCTACGATGTTCAGGACGCCGCCGAGACCAGCTTCATCGCCATGGAGTTCGTCTCGGGGGACAGTCTGCGGACCCACCTGGGCCGTCAGCGTCAACTTCCCATCCCGATGGCCATCCACGTCTGCCATTCCGTTGCGACGGCGCTGGCGGCCGCTCACCACGAGGGGGTCCTGCACTACGACATCAAGCCAGGCAACGTCCTCATCCGGGAGGACGGTCGCACCAAGATCACCGACTTCGGGATCTCCCACGCGATGACCAATTTGAGCAAGGAGTCTGGCTTCCTCTACGGCACGCCAGGGTACCTGCCGCCGGAAACGATCCTGGGCGAGGGGCGAGATGAGCGCTCCGATCTTTTCGCCCTCGGAGTGATGGCCTATCGCTGTGTCGTCGGTGAGGAGCCCTTCACCGGCGGTTCGCTGCGCGCGGTGCTCCTGCAGACATTGCAGGCCGAGGTGGCAGTGCCGGCCTCGCGCCGGCCTGGAATTCCTCCCGGACTCGACGAGCTGATCATGGATCTGCTTCGGAAAGATCCTGCAGAGCGGCTGTCGTCTGCACGTGAGGCTGCGCGCCGTTTTGGCGAGTTGGCGAGGCAGCATCCCTGGGAGGGGGCCGAGGCAGATCGGCGCGAGCAAGACGAGGCTTCTCCCGCGACCGCCACGGTCGATCTCGGCGGCGCGATCATTTCGGCGCAACTCTTACAAACCGTACGGATTCCTTCGTCCGCTTCCTCGAATCTCCCCACCCATTCGGTCACGGACCCGCGGTCCAAGAACCAATAGCGCTCCTCGCGAGGACTCTCATGAACTCGAAGATGGTTGGTTGTCTGATGTCGATCGTTGTCGTGATCTCGGTCTTGGGGACCCAGATCTCGGCAGGCGAGTATGAAGTTGTGCCGGGCGACACGCTCTGGTCACTGGCCGAGAGGTGCTACGACGATGGTGATCAGTGGCTCGCTCTGGCCCGAGCGAATCCTCAACTCGCCGATCCTGACTTGATTCCCGTCGGGGCGATGCTTCAGCTGCCATCAGACTGTGCACTGGTCCAGGCATCGGCGCCGGCCGATGTTGCCCCGGAACCGACTCCTGCCCCCGAGCCCACCTCCGCCCTGATTGCATGGACTCTCCAGAGGGTCGAGGGACAGCGTCCGCCCAATCCGTGGCAGCAGGCCATCACGGGAGAGAAGCTCGATCGGGGGCATGCCGTTCGAACCTTCGAGAAGTCCGCCGCTGGCCTGGCCTTCTTCGACGACGTCGATCTCACCGTCGGTGCGGATTCCATCGTCTTCTTGCGTGATCGGCAGGTGCGTCCGCGCAGTCGCTACGGCAAGGTCGAGATCGTCGATGGAGCCCTCGACGTCTTGGCCCAGGTCGCGGAAGCGTCCACTGCCGCGGAAGTCGAGCTGCTGGCGAAGGGCGCGGTCGCGAAGGTGGCCCTTGACAGTTCGGATGCTCACTTGAGGAGCAGAGTCGATGAGGCGGGAACGACCCGCTTCATGGCCTTCGAAGGAGCGACGACCGTGCGGGGAGCGGAATCAGAGGTGCGACTCGAGTCCGGCATGGGAACGGTGGTGGCCGAGAACGGTGAGCCCAGCGCGCCGGAGGTACTGCCGACGCCCCCGAATTTGGGGGTCAATGCGGTGCGGTCAGATGACGGACAGGCGGCCGAGCTATCGTGGCAGCCGGTGGTGGGAGCCGAGGGCTATCGGATCGCCGTCTGTGCCGATCGCCGATGTGCGCGACCGGTATCGCGTGGGGTCACGGAAGAGGCGCGTTGGGCTGCGAGCGGTTTGGCGGCGGGTAGTTACTTTTGGCAAGTGAGGGCGATCAGCCCGTCGGGCCTCGATGGCATGCCGTCCAATGTCGCAACCCTCGAGATCGCCGAGCCTTCGGCGGCGCCGCCGGAGCCTGCCTCGGGCTCGTCATTCAGCCCGCTCTGGATCGGTCTTCTCGTCTCGGTTCTGTTGCTGATCTTTTGGATCGTACGAGCTTCCCGCAAGGGTCAGCGCTGATTCCTCGATCAGGGACTGGCCTCGACTCTTGCTGTCTGAAAGTTCTCGGCGAGGAAGTCGTCGCAGGTCATCAGCTCGACGCCGCGGTCGCTCCAGCTCCTCAGCAGGTTCTCGCCGCGGTGGCTGTCGATGGCGGCGGTGGCGTCGGTGATCAGAGTGACGCGGCGGTTGCGGGCCAGCAACCCCTCGACGGCGTAGCGATTGCAAATGTCGAGGGCAACGCCATAGACCACAACCCGGGCCGGATCGAGGGCGTCGAGGAGCTTCTCGGTGTTGGGATTCGAGAAGACGTCGAAGGTCTTTTTGAGGAAGATCACGGCCGGTCGATCATCGAGCAGCGCCGCGATCTCCTCCGCCGGGATCGCGCTGGGGCCGAGGGCCCGCGCACCGGCAACGGTGGTCTCGGCGATCCGCGCCGCCCCGGCGGTGCCGCGCATGCAGTGCGGTGGAAAGGTGTCCTGGAAATCCGGTTGCTCGCTGATCTCGTCGTCGGCGAGCTCGTGATCGTCGGCCGAGGCGAAGATCGGAACTCCCTCGGCCAGGGCGGTGGTTGTCAGACGCTCGAGATTCTCGGTCAGGGTCTCGGCCGTCGGCACATAGAGCTTGCCGTCGGGGTGGATGAAATCCACCTGGGTGTCGATGTCCCAGAACAGCCAGTCGTTGCGCTTCATCGCAGGATTCTCCGGTACAGGGCCTGGGTGGCGTTGAGGGCCTGAATCAGGGCCGGCGTCGGCCCGATGAAGGGATGGCGGGCGCCGAGGGTGTGGTTGCCATCGGCGATTTCGACCATCTCGGCGTGGCCTTTGGCGGCCTGCGCCAGGGCGCGGCCTTCGGCGATCGCGACGGTTTCGTCCTCGACACCGTGGACGATCAGCCAGGGGATCTTCAGGCGCTTCGCGGCGGCTTCCAGATCGAGACTCGTCGTGCTGTTCTGGAGGTCTTCGAGAAGGCCGCGGCCGAGGGCTAGGCGCTGGCCGGTGCGACCGTTGAGAATGCCGAAGACGCCTTCCCGGCGCCATTGTTCCTTTTGCTCTTCGGTCCAGCGGTCGACGGTCGCGATCGCCGCCCAGGTCACCAGGGCGCGCACGCCCGATGTCTCGTCGGCGGCGGCGAGCAAGGTGGCGGCGCCGGCGCGGCTGTGGCCGAAGAGGCCGAGGCGGTCGAGATCGAAGGTGTCACCGCCGATCTCCGCCAGGCGCGACAGCAGCTCCCGCAGCTCTTCCGCTTCGCGGCTGAAGGTGTTGTCTTCGAAGGCTGCCAGGTCGGTGACCTTGTCGTCCCCTGGGGCCATGCCGGCGCCGGAGAAATTGAACCGCACGGCGGCGAAGCCGCGCTCCGCTAGCAGCAGTCCCAGGGAGGGGAAGAAGCCCCATTCCATAAAGCCTTTGAAGCCGTGGCAAAGAACCGTCACCGGCCAAGGTCCCGGGCCGGCGGGCCGATCGACGATGCCGTGGAGAACACGTTCGGTGGAGAGGCGAAGGGAGAAGGAAGTCTGCTCGATCACGCGGCGATTCTAGCTCTGCTTGAACCTGCTAGGCTGCGAATATGAGCGGAGATGATTCAAAGGCTGCAGAGCTCCCGGCCGTGGCGACCCTGGCGACGACCGGCCGCTCGGCCCTGATCCTGCGCGGTGCGGACAACCAGCGTTTCCTCCACGGCCTGGTGACTTTCGAGGTCAAAGGCCTGGCACCTGGCGATGGGGCCTATGGGTTCGTGACCACCGCCAAGGGCAAGATCCAGGCCGATGCGGTGCTGAATCACCGCGGCGACGATCTCCTGCTCGCCCTGCCGGAGGGGCTGCGAGAGGAGATCGCCGAGCACCTCACCAAGTACGTCATCGTCGACCGGGTCGAGATCCTGCCCTACGAGGGGACTGCCGTGGTTCTCGCCGGCGACGGCAGTCGCGAATGGCTGGCGCAGCGCGCCGAGGGAGCCGATCTTTCAGCGGTGCCCCGCTGGGGCGGCCTGCGACTCGAGATCGACGGTCGGCAGCTTTGGGCCGGGCGCGAGGAGCTTCTCGGGGTCGAGGCCTGGACCCTGTGGGCGGACGACGGTGTGCTGCCGACGGAGCTACCGCCGACGGCGGATCCGCAGGTCGAAGACGCTTGGCGCGTCGCGCAGGGCCTGCCGCGCTTCGGGCGCGACTTCGACACGGCTCACTTTCCTCAGGAGACCGGCCTCGACGAGGCGGTGAGCTACACCAAGGGGTGTTATCTGGGGCAGGAAGTGATCGCCCGCATCCACTATCGGGGCGGCGTTCAGCGGCAGATCCGCCGCCTCGAAGCGCCCACCGGAGGTTTGGTCGAAGGGCAGAGCCTCGAGCTCGACGGCAAGAAGATGGCGATCGTCGGTACCGTCGGGTCGGGCGGCAGGGCGGCCCTGGCGATGGTCCGCCGCAAGGCCTGGGACGAAGGGGTCGTCCTCACCGCCGACTCCGTCGAAGCGCGCGTCGTCCCTTAAACGGCGAAGGACGAGCCGCAGCCGCAGGTGCCGACGGCCTTCGGGTTGTTGAACTTGAAGCCGGCTCCGGTCATGCCCAACACGTAGTCGATTGTGGTGCCTTCGAGGTAGCGGGCGCTGACGCTGTCGATCACCACGTTCAAGCCGTCGTACTCGAGCACGAAGTCGTTCTCGCGCTTCTCGTCGTCGAAGTCGAGGGCGTACTCGAAGCCGCTGCAGCCACCGCCGCGCACTGCCACCCGGAGGCTGTAGGTCGGGTCGATGCCCTCCTGGTCGCGGGTGATCTTGACCATCTCGACAGCCTTGGGGGTGACCACGATGGGACCCTCCGGCGGCGCCACGGGCTGGATTTCGGTTGTTTCTTGCATGATCCCGTTCTCCGCAAGCGGGCCCGTCCGGTCGGGCCGCGCCGAGTTTGTCGAACTTTCCTTCCAACCCCAAATTAGCGCCGCGAAATTCCTGCGTCAACCGGGTGGTCCGCGGGGAGCTCCGCCAGTTCCCCCGGAGGCGCCGGGAATCGGGTCGATCTGGATTGCCGAATCGCCGCGTCGCGACCCCACCGACGGCGCCGACGAGCTAAGATCACGCCCATGTTTCGAGCGGTGCTGTTCGATTTCAATGGTGTGCTGCTGGACGACGAGCCGGTGCACTTCGAGCTCTTCCGGAAGGTGCTGCGGGAAGAGGGGTTGGATTTGCTCGAGGAGACCTACTGGAGCGACTACCTCGGTTTCGACGATCGCGGTTGCTTTCAGGCCGTCTTCGCGGCTGCAGGGCGCCCCCTGGACGATGCGAAGACGGCGCGACTGGTGGTGCGCAAGGCCTCCTACTACGGGGCTTGGATCCGGGAGAACGGCTATCCGTTCTTCCCCGGCGCCATCGAGCTGATTCACTCCGTTGCGGCGAGCGGTGCCCTCCTCGGAGTGGTCAGTGGTGCGCTGCGGGAAGAGGTCGATGGCGCTTTGCGCCAGGCCGGCGTGCGCGACCACTTCAAGCTGCTGGTGACGGCAGACGACGTCGTCGCGAGCAAGCCGGATCCGGAGAGCTATCGTCGCGGTCTCGAGCTGCTCAATTCAGCGCCACCGCTCCCGGAGCGGCTGATCCATCCGCACGAGGTCCTGGTGCTCGAGGACAGCCCGGCGGGCCTCGAATCCGCCTTGTCGGTGGGTTTGCAGACCCTCGCCATCGGCCAGACCTACGGCGCCGAGCGCCTCGCCAAGGCCCAGGCCTTCACCGCCAAGGTCGAGGATCTCACCTGGGATCGCATTCTGGCGCTGATGACTGCCTCGTCCGATGGTTAGATCCTGCTAGGATTCGCCACCCTATGGCCGAGAGACCCCCAGCGCGCCGCATCTTCAGCTACGACGAGGTGCTTTCGACTTTTCCAGCGGTGCGCGACCTGACGCGCGCTGCCCTGCGTCAGATCGAGGCACTCACCAACCGTCTCCAGAGCCTGGACGAAATGGAAGGTCGGCGCTCCGAGCTCGAAGAGACCATCGAGCGCATCGTCGCCGCCTGGACCAGCGAGGTCACCGCCTTGGGATGTGAGGTCAAGGGGCGATGGCTGGTCGATTGGGACAGCGGCGACGGCTACTACTGCTGGCGTTATCCGGAAGCGGCGGTCTGTCACTTCCACGGCTACGACGAGGGCTTCGAAGGCCGCGTGCCGTTGAATTAGGCAGGGCCAGGTGAGCGGTTGCCGCGATCTCCAGTCGCGGATTCCGGGCCCGCGGTGTCGCCGCGTCTCGCGACGGCGTTCGAGTCTTTGGCCCCGCCCACCCTTGCCGACAACGGCCCCTCGCGGCCCTTCGTTCGTGATTTCGCGGTGTTAGAATCGGCGTCCCTGTAGGGAATCGGAGCGTGCATGGAGGAGCGGTCGAGAGGGCACATCGAGGTCGTGGCTGGAGGCATGTTCTCCGGCAAGAGCGAGGAGCTCGTCCGTCGCTTGCGGCGGGCCAGCATCGCCCGCCAGTCGATCCAGGTCTTCAAGCCGGTGGCCGATACCCGCTTCGGGCCCCAGCGCCTGGTGACGCGTGACAACCGCGAGCTCGAAGCGATCAGCGTCGCCGACAGCGATGAGCTGCGCCAGCGTCTGCGCTTTGGTGTGCAGGTGGTGGGCATCGATGAAGCCCAGTTCTTCGATGACGGCCTGGTCGAGCTGGTCGAAGAGCTAGCCAACTGCGGCGTTCGGGTGATCGTCGCCGGTCTCGATCTCGACTACCTGCGCCGTCCCTTCGGCTGCATGCCGCGACTGCTGGCGGTGGCCGAGTTCGTCGACAAGATGCACGCCATCTGCGTTCGCTGTGGGCGGGCGGCTCACTACAGCCAGCGCACGGCGGGCGGAGCGGAGCAGCTCCAGGTCGGCGACACGGAAGCCTACGAGGCACGCTGCCGGCAGTGCTACGAGGCCTTCGAGCCGCCGGCTCAGGTGCCCGAGCCGGTGAGCGAGCGCGGTTGATCCGGACTCCGGATCCGGTGAGTGATTCAGTCTGCTGTAAGGCCGAGGCGCGGCCAGCGCTGCATGGCGCGCAAGGCTCCCTCCACCGCGTCGGCCGGTGAGGTCACCGCCGCCAGGCGTTCTTCCGTCGTCCCATCGGGAAGTCGCGGCTGCCAGCTTCTCAGGCTGATCACGGGAATGCCGTGCTTCAGAGCCAGGGCGATCTCGGAGAGCGTTCCCCAGCCACCGCCGATGGCGATCACGGCCCTTGCAGAGAGCACCAGGACCAGATTGCGCCCTTGGCCGAGGCCGGTGGGAATCAGGATCTCGTCACTGCTGTTGGATTCGGCACCGAGGCCCGGAAGCACCGCCACGGTACGGCCGCCGGCGGCCCTTGCTCCCGCCGAGGCGGCAGCCATCACGCCGCCCCTGCCGCCGGTCAACAGGGTGATCCCGGAGGTGGCGAGTCGTTCCCCCGTTTCGTGGGCCAAAGCGGTCAGCTCGGGACCACACCGACCGGCTCCGACGACCGCCATTTGGTGCCTCTCGGATCCCATGGGAGTTCATGCTATCGTGTTCAACGCCCAAGACTTCCATCAATTGCGTTCTTATTTTTTTCGGCGCCAGACGCCGCTCGAGCCATGAGTGCGAACCCCTCCGATCCCGGTAGTTTTTCCGATTCCGATTTGATGCTCCAGGTGGCCTCCGGCCGCGAGGATGCCCTCAGTGAGCTGTTCGATCGCTACTCCGGCGGTTTGCTCAGCCTGGCGACTCGCATCGTCGGTAATGTCTCCGACGCCGAGGAAGTGCTGCAGGAAGTCTTCCTTCATGCCTGGAGTCGGGCCGCCGGCTACGACCCGGCTCGGTCGTCCGTGACCACCTGGCTGGCGCTGATCACCCGCAGCCGTTCGATCGACCGGTTGCGCAGCCGAAAAGTGATCGACCGCACCGCCGATGCGGCACGCCAGGAGAATCGCTCCGCCCATGAATCCCCCCAGGCGTCGCGTAACGTATTCCTTCATCAGAGGAGGGAGCGCATCGGTGCCGCGATGCGTCACCTGCCCGAAGAACAAAGGCAGGTTCTCGAGTTGGCCTACTACTCGGGAATGACCCAGAGCGAGATCGCCCGGGAGGCGAATATTCCGCTCGGTACGGTCAAGACCCGCACTTTGTTGGCGATGAAAAAGCTGCGCCAAGCCTTGGGCGCTGAGATTGGGGAGCTCTTGTGATGGACGAACGAATCGATCGGGAGGATCGTGCGATCCTCGCGGCCCTCGATGCGCTGGAAACGTCGCGGGTCGATGGACCCGCCGCACCGGCGAAGGGTGATGAAGGGGCTCTGGAACGCGAGTTCCACGAGCTGCTCGGGCTGATTCCGATGGAGCTCGAGCCGGAACCTCCCTCGCCGGAGGTCAAGGAGCGCCTGATGGCGTCCTTGCCGCCTCGTCGAAACGAAACCCGGCACGGTTCCGGGACTGCAGAAATCCGGCCTTTCCGGGCGCCTGACAAGGCACCGGGCCGTTCGCTCTCGTCGCTGCTCGCGGTGGCCGCCAGCTTGACCATTTTGGCGCTGGCCTTCGCCGCCTGGCTGGGAGTCAAGATCTCGAGCCAGTCGACGCAGCTGGCGAGCGTCGAGCAACAGCTCGATGCCGAGATTCAGGCGCGGACGGTGAGCGATGAGCGGCTGGCGGAAATTTCCGAAAAGCTGATGACGGTGACGGCTCCGGGCATCCAGGTCTGCCTGCTGCGGCCGACCGGCGATGATCCACCGCAGCCGGCGGCCAAGGGGACGCTCTTCCTGTCCAAGGAGCAGCGGTCATGGTTCCTGCAAGCGCGGGACCTCGATCCCGCACCGGAGGGTTCGGCCTATGTGCTTTGGGCCCTCGACGGCGAAGCGGCCTCTCCCCTTGGGGTGTTGACCTCCGACCAAGCGCGCGGAGGCCACGGCGTCCAGGTGGCCGGTGATGCTCTACCGGTGGGTGGGGGCATGACGGCGGTGGCGGTGACCTTGGAACAGAGTCGCCAGACGGCGCGACCCTCGGGGCCGATGCTGCTCTATGGTGAGCAAGCCGACATGCTGAACCTCTGACCCGCTTCGCCCTGGGCGAGATTGAAAAGGCCTCCCGTTCGCGGGAGGCCTTTTTGGTTGGCTCGCGGCTTTGCTCGCAGTCAGTCCGAAGGAGCCGTCCGGGTGGGGCGTAGCTCGACCCGGCTCGGCAGGGCGCGATCGGGATAACGCAACAGATCGAGCACCGTCCGGGCGACGTCCTCCGGCTCGAGACGCCAGTGGCCTGGGCTCTTGCGACCGGCGCCGCCGAAGTCCGTCTCGACACTTCCCGGCAGGATGGCGGAGACCCGGACACCGTCCTGCCGCAAGTCGAGCATGGCGGCTTCCGAAAGGGCGACGAGGCCGAATTTGCTGGCGTTGTAGGCGGCGCCTCCGGCGAAAGCGTGGCGGCCGGCGAGGGAAGCGATGTTGAAGATCCAACCGGATCCCTGGCGGCGCATCGTCGGAGCCGCTGCACGCAGGAAGTAGAAGGCGCCGTGTAGGTTGATCTCGAGAAGCTCCCGCCATTCGTCGCCACGGATCTCGTCGACCGGCGCGAACCGTCCGATCCCGGCGTTGTTGACCAGACAATCGAGACGCCCTTCGGCGGCCACGACGTGTTCGACGAAGGCGTCGACCTCGCTTTGCTGGCGCACGTCGACGGCCCGCCCCGAAACCTGGCTGGCCGGTAGGGTGGACAAGGCGTCCTCGACCGATTGTTCCCGGCGGCTACAGAAATGGACCCGCCATCCCGCGGTGGCGAGGGCGCTGACGATGGCGAGACCGATTCCCCGGCTGCCGCCCGTGACCAGTGCGATCGGTGATTCGTTCATGGCGCGCTGAAACGGTACAATGGGGCCTCAGCCGATTGCGGAATAAGGCCTGCCCGTCGCGAGGTTTGGTATTCCCGAAGGAGGAATTCGTCCATGTTCTTCGACCCTCTCTATTTCCTGCTGATGATTCCCGCCATTGGCTTGTCCATGTGGGCGAGCTGGCGCACCAAGTCGGCATTCAACAAGTTTTCGCGAGTGCGAGCCATGAGCGGCATGACCGGTGCCCAGGCGGCTCAGCGCCTGCTCGACGGTGCCGGCATCGGCGACGTCAAGATCGTGCCCGTGCGCGGCACCTTGTCGGATCACTATAACCCGGTCAACAAGACCCTCGCGCTGTCGGAGCCGGTCTACAACTCGGCCTCCATCGCGGCCGTCGGAGTGGCCTGCCACGAGGCCGGTCACGCCATCCAGCATGCTCGCAAGTACGCCCCGATGTGGCTACGCTCGGCGCTCGTGCCGACGGCCAACATCGGCTCGAAGTTCGGCTACTTCGCGATGTTCGGCGGCCTGTTGCTGATGGGTTTCATGAACCCGGCCCTGGGGCAGAAGGTGGTGCTCTTCGGAGCCCTGCTCTTCTCGGCGGTGCTGCTCTTCCAGATCGTGACGCTGCCGGTGGAGTTCGATGCCTCGCGGCGCGCCAAAATGCTGGCGGTGCGCCAGGGGATCGTGATGGAGACCGAGCGCCGCGGTATGGACAAGGTGCTCAATGCGGCGGCCATGACCTACGTGGCGGCGGTGATCTCGACCCTGATGACGCTGCTCTACTTCCTGATTCGAGCCGGCCTCCTGGGAGGTCGCGACTAGCAGGCTGCTGAAAAAGTTCGCTTCGCGACTTTTTCAGCGCTGCTAGCTGTTTTTTCCGAGAGGGGCTACGCGCCCCTGACTACGCGTCCCGCTCCGGCCCAAGAAGCGCGGTTCTTGGGCCTCCTCTCCCGTCGCGGCGGCTACGCCACCGCCAGGCCCTCTCGGGCCCGGTCGCAGGTCGCCGATGAATTTTCAGCAACCTGCTAGCGACATAGCGCCCGATCAGGAGAAAAAAAGGCGGCCGTGAGGCCGCCTTTTCTTGTGCTCCGAGCTGCTGCCGGCTCCTCACCGGGAGCCGGTAGCGCCTGCTATGCCGGCGTACCGATGAGAGCCTCGAGCTCGGCGCGGCGCGCGGCGAGGGCTTCCGCCGAGGAAGCCTCGAGCACCAGCCGCAGATAGGGCTCCGTGTTCGACGGGCGAACGTTGAACCACCAGTCCGGGTAGTTGACGGTGATGCCGTCGAGATAGTCGATCTCGCCATCCGCGTAGCGCGCGGCGAGGGCCTCGATGCGGCCCTGCTTGTCCTCGACCTCGAAGTTGATCTCCGGGCTCTTGTGGTAGCGCCGCAGCGGCTCGACGAGCTGCGACAGGGACTTGCCCGTCTGGCGCACCAGGTTGAGGATCTCGACCACCGCCAGCAGGGCGTTGTCGGCGAAGTAGGTGTCGCGGAAGTAATAGTGGCCGGCGAGCTCGCCACCGAAGATGCCGTCGCGGTTGCGCAGGGTGGCCTTCATGAAGGAATGGCCGACCCGCTCCCGCACCGGAACGCCGCCCTTCTCCTCGATGTACTCGGCCACGGCGCGGGACGAGCGCAGGTCGAAGAGCGCTGCCTTGCCGGGATGGCGGCTGAGCTGCTCGCCGGCGATCAGGCCGGTGATCAGGTCGCTGCCGATGGCGACTCCGCGCTCGTCGACGAAGGCGGAGCGATCGGCGTCGCCGTCGAAGGTCACGCCGAGGTCGGCTCCTTCGCGCAGCACGCCGGCCCTGAGGTCCTCGAGGTTCTCTTCCTTCAGGGGGTTGGCCTCGTGGTTCGGGAAGGTGCCGTCGAGCTCGAAGTAGATCGGCACCAGGTCGATCCCCATCTCTTCGAGTAGCGGGCGGTAGATCGTCCCCATGCCGTTGGCGGCGTCGATCACCACCTTGAGACGGCGACCCTCTTCCAGGAAGGAGAGGATGTGCTGCCGGTAGGCCTCGGTGACGCTGCCCTCGGAGAGGCTGCCGCGCTGCTTGGCCACCGGCAGGTCGCCCGTCGAGACCTTCTCTTCGAGCAGCGGAATGCCGTGGTCGCCGGACACCGGCCGGGCTCCGCGACGGCTGAACTTGAGGCCGTTGTAGCGCGCCGGGTTGTGGCTGGCGGTCACCTGGATGCCACCAGCGGCGCCCAGGCTGCCGACGGCGAAGTAATTCATCGGCGTGGTCGCGAGGCCGATGTCGAGAACGTCGAAGCCGGCATCGAGCAGGCCGCCGATCAGCGCCTGCGAGAGACCGACGCTGTGCGATCGCATGTCGCGACTCACCACCACGGTGTTGCTGCCGGCACGATCCTCGTCGTCGAGAACGAACTGAAAGGCGAGGCCGATCTTGCGCGCCATCTCCTCGTGGATCTCGCCGGGGTACAGACCCCGGACGTCATACGCTTTGAAGATTCCAGCCATGTGATCTCCTCACTCCTCGGGGAGCCGGAGTGACGGCGGTCGGTGACCGGTCGACAGCTCGGCTCGGCCCGGGCTTGGTCTTTTCTTTCATCCTTCGGGCGCCGGTGGCCGGCGGATTGCCGCCGCCTCGGTGCCGCGTGATCTAGCCCTCCTCGCGGGCGATTGCGAGAGCGAACTGGTGGCCTTCGATCGCTGCCGCCGGAAGGTCGCCGTCGGCGCTCCGCTGGAGCTCGAGGGCGAGGGTCTCACCGGCGATCCAGGGGCGGTGCTTGGCGATCGCGTCTTCGAGGTCGTCGTCGGCCTGGTACCGCACCGCGATGCGATCGGCGTAGTCGAGCTGGGCGGTCTTGCGGGCGCTCTGGATGTGATGCACCACTTCGCGAGCCAGGCCCTCGGCGACGAGGTCGTCGTCGAGCTGGGTTTCGAGAACGACCAGCAGTTCGCGGTCGCCCTGGGTGGCGGTGCCCTCCTTTTCGACCAACCGGACCTCGAGCTCTTCGCTGGTCAGCGCAACGGCTCCCGTCGACAGCTCCAAGGTGATCTCGCCCGCGGCCTCGAGGGCGGCCGCCAGGGCATCGCCGTCGGCCGCTCCCAGGGCCTGTTGCACTTCGCGCATCTGCTTGCCGAAGCGCGGGCCGGTCTTGGGGAAGAACGGGCGGACTTCGTGGTGGACGTAGAGGGAACGATCGGCGGCCCAGTGGATCGCTTTGACGTTGAGCTCTTCGCGCAGCAGGTCGCCGTGGGCTTCCACCAGCCCCGGAAGGTCGTCGTCGGCGGTGACCAGGGTGACCGCCGCCAGCGGCTGGCGGGTCTTGAAACCGTGCGAGTTGCGCGCCGCGTGGCCCAGGCTGACAATGCGCTGCACCGCCGCCATGCCGTGCTCGAGGCGGTCGTCTTGGCGCTCGGCCGCGGCTTCGGGCCAGGTCTCGAGGTGTACACTTTCGGTGCTTTCCCCCTGGCTGCGCACCAGGTTGCCGTGCAGGTACTCGGCGACGAAGGGGGTGAACGGCGCCAGCAGGCGGGTGACGGTGGTGAGGACTTCGTAGAGGGCTTGATAAGCGCTCTCTTTGTCGTCGCCGTCGGTGGGCTCCTGGTGAGGTGCCCAGAAACGGTCGCGGCTGCGCCGGATGTACCAGTTGGTGAGCTCGTCGACGAAGGTCTCGATGGCGCGGGCCGTCTCGTCGATGCGGTAGGCCTCGAGATGGGCGGTGGTGTCGCGCACCAGGCGCCCGAGGCGCAGCAGGATCCAGCGATCGAGGGCCGGGCGCTGGCCGAAGTCGAGGCGGCTTCGCGAATCGCCCGCGGCGGCCGGCGACCAACCGTCGAGGTTGGCGTAGATCGAGAAGAAGGACACCGCGTTCCACAACGGCAGGAGGAACTTCTGCGCCGCCTCCCGCACCAGGCGGGCCGAGAAACGCGAGTTGACCTCCGGGTTGCTGATGTAGAAGTACCAGCGCAGGGCATCGGCGCCGGTCTCGGCGAGCACTTCCATCGGGTCGACGACATTTCCCAGGCGTTTCGACATCTTGCGGCCGGTCTCGTCGGTGATGTGGCCGAGAACGATGCAGTTGCGGTACGCCGGCGAGTCGAACAGCAGGGTGCCGAGGACGTGCAGGGTGTAGAACCAACCGCGGGTCTGGTCGACCGCTTCGGAGATGAAGTCCGCCGGGAAGCGGCGCTGCTCGAAGAGCTCCTTGTTTTCGAAGGGGTAGTGGAGCTGAGCGAAGGGCATGGCGCCGGAGTCGAACCAGGCGTCGATGACGTCCTCCACCCGGCGCACCGCGCCGCCGCAGCTCTCGCAGTCCCAGGTGAACTCGTCGATCGCCGGGCGGTGGGGATCGAACTGCTCGGGGTCGTAGAGATCGTCCGGGGCCGGCTGGCCGGTGGCCTCGAACAGCTCGGCGAAGGAGCCGATCACCCGCAGACTGCCCTCGCAATCTTCGCAGCGCCACACCGGTAGCGGTGTGCCCCAGTAGCGGCGCCGGGAGAGGGCCCAGTCGACGACATTCTCGAGCCAGTTGCCGAAGCGCCCCTCGCCGACGTGCTCCGGATGCCAGGCGATCTCGCGATTGCGCGCCGTCAGGTCGTCCTTGCGGCCGCGGGTGCGGATGAACCAGCTATTGGTGGCGTAGTAGAGCAGCGGCCGATCGCAGCGCCAGCAGAACGGGTAGTTGTGGCTGTAGCGGTCGCTGTGGAGCAGGCGCCGGCGCTCCTTGAGGTCGCGACTGACCACCGGGTCGGCGGCCTTGAAGTCGAGACCGCCGAAGGCCTCGATGCCGGGTCGCGGCGTGATCTTGCCCTCGCCGTCGACGGTGAGGAAGAACGGCAGGCCGTAGCGCTCGCCGCTCTTGTAGTCGTCCTCGCCGAAGGGCGGCGCCGTGTGAACGATGCCGGTGCCTTCGTCGGCGGTGACGTAGTCGGCGGTCAGCACGCAGAATCCCGCTTCGTCCGACGGCGGGGGATCGAAGAAGGCCGGCGAAAAAGTCTTGTCCGGTTCCTGGGTGGCGAAGGGGCGGGCGTAGCGCAACCCGAGGAGCGCTTGGCCGGTGAAGCGGGCGATCGTCTCCTCCTCGCGCAGGTCGAGCTGGCGGCGCTTGCCGTCGATCTCGACCACCACCGGGACCGCCGTGCCGAGGTCCTCGCCGAAGATCACCAGCCGACCCTCGTCGCCGGGCAGGGCGACGGCGCGATAGGTCATCTCCGGATTGACCGCCAGGGCGACGTGGGCGAGGAGTGTCCAGGGGGTGGTGGTCCAGGCCACCAGGGCGCAGTCAGCGGGGACTTCCCAGCTCTCTCCGGAGACGGTTTCGATGGCCTGACCGGCGCGGGCGGGGAACAGCACCCACACCGAAGGATCGTCCGTGTCCTTGTAGTTCTGCGCCACCTCGTGGGAAGACAGGGTGGTGCCGCAGCGGGAGCAGTAGGGCTGGATCTTGTAGCCCTCGTCGAGCAGGCCCTGACGGGCGAGCTCCGCCAGCGCCCACCACTCGGACTCGATGTAGTCGTTGGTGAAGGTGAAGTAGGCGTTGTCGAGGTCGATCCAGTAGCCCACCCGCTCGGTCATGGCGCGCCACTGCTTCTCGTAGGTGTGGACGCTTTCCAGGCAGGCCCGATTGAAGGCCGCGATGCCGTAGTCCTCGATCTGCTGTTTGCCCGAAAAACCGAGTCGCTTCTCGACCTCGATCTCCACCGGCAGGCCGTGGGTGTCCCAGCCCGCCTTGCGGGGCACGTGGTAGCCCTGCATGGTGCGGAAGCGCGGGAAGAGATCCTTCACCGCGCGGGTGACGACGTGACCGACGTGGGGCACGTTGTTGGCCGTCGGCGGACCCTCGAACATCACGAAATCGCCGCGCGGGGAGTCCTTCTCCAGGGATTTGCGAAAAATCTCCTGCTCCTGCCAATAGCGCAGGGTCTCCTGCTCGAGGGCGGGGAAGGGGTAGCCGGCCGGGATCTTGGGAAAGGGCTGACGGCTCATGGCGAGATGGTTTCTTCCGAGGCGGTCGATGGAACTGGGGAAGTGACTTGAAGCTCGTGAGAATAGCACGCCCGAAGGGCGGTATAATGTCGCTCCTTTTCCAACTCTCGAAGCGGGCAAGTCGCGGTGACGAGCTGCTTCCAAGGAGGTCTCAAGATGGCCCTTCTCGAGCTCCTACGTCTCGGTCATCCCGCCCTGCGGACGGCCGCCGAGCCGGTCTCCCAGGAGCAGATCGATACGCCGGCGGTGCAAGAGCTGCTCGATCACATGATCGAGACCATGCATGATGCCGACGGCGTCGGCCTGGCGGCCCCCCAGATCGGCGACCTGAGACAGATTTTCGTCTTTCAACCGGATCAGGGAGAGGCTCGGGCGGTGATCAATCCGCTGCTCACCCTCGAGCCCGGCGAGCTGGTGTACGACTGGGAAGGTTGCCTGTCGATACCCGGTCTGCGCGGTCTGGTGCCGCGCCATCCGGCGGTGCGGCTGCAGGGTTTCGACCGCGCCGGTGAAGCTCTCGACGAGACCTTCGAAGGCTTCGAGGCTCGCATCCTGCAGCACGAGAACGACCACCTCAACGGCATCGTCTTTCTCGACCGCATGCGCGACTTGCGCTCCCTGTGCTTCACCGAAGAGTGGGAGCAGCTCCTCCAGGACATGGGACTGGGGGAGCCCGCGGCCGTCGGCTGACGCCGGCTGCGACGCCCGGTAACGCTCGTGGGACGTGAGATCCAAGTGCTCTGGGCGGGGCGCCATCGACGCCCCCGATGGGACGCCCTTTGCGGCGAGTACCGCGATCGCATTGCACGCAGCGTGACCATCCAGGATCGTCCGATCCGGGCGCGGCGCGGCGGTGACGGTCCCGATCGCGCCCGCCATGAAGGCGAGGCCTTGCTCTCCGCTCTGCCCGACCCGGTCTGGCTCTTCGCCCTCGATGCCCGCGGCAAGTCCTATTCCTCGCCGGACTTCGCCCGCCTGTTGGGCCGTCTTTCGGAGGAGTGGCCCCATCCCATCGCCTTCGCCCTCGGTTCTGATCTCGGCCTCGATCCGGCAGTCCGGAAAGCGGCTCGGCAAGTGCTCTCCTTCGGTCCGATGACCTTGCCCCACGAGCTCGCACGGCTGGTCCTCTACGAGCAGATCTTCCGCGCCCTCGAGATCCAGCGCGGCAGCGGCTACCACCACTGACGTGGCCGCCGGCCCGCGTCGCCGGCCATTTCGATCACCGTTGGGAGGCACTTCGCCGGGGGGCGAGAACTCCTCTCCAGGTTCGTACGTAGATCTGCCCAAAGGCGGCGCCTCGGGGGCCCCCAACGGTCGGACCGACGGGACCCCGGTAGCCTGTGGGAGCCGGGCTCGTCGCGTGCCGAGATTCCGCCCGAGATGGGAACAGATTGCCTTGCTCCTCGGTTAGAAATATGATCGCCGGCCAGTTCTGCCGGTTTAGGTCAGAAAGGAGAGAGAAACGTGCCCCAATCGGAACCAGCCGAGGTACAGCAGGCCGATAGCCATCCCCTGCGCCAGCGACTGGAGCAGCGTCGGGAGCAGATCCTGGATCTCTACAACAGCGATCTCAAGGCGGGACAGGCTTCGGCGGATGAGGGCACGGACGACATCGTCGATCGTGCCAACAACTCCTACAATCGGGAATTTCTCTTTTCGCTCTCGAATAACGAGCGCGCCATGCTCGTGGAAGTCGATGAAGCCATCGCCCGCATGGACGAAGGCACCTATGGCTCGTGCCTGCACTGTCAGCGCGAGATCGGCTCGGCCCGCCTCGAGGCGGTGCCCTGGGCCAAGCTGTGCATCGACTGCCAGGAGCTTAAAGAGCAGGGCATGCTGCCCGATATGAACTAGCTGAACGCAGTCGCCGGGCGACTTCTTTCAGCTAGTCGTTTGATCCAGGGGGGCTAAGGCGCCCCCCTCAGGCCTGCGCGGCCCGGCAGCACGCACATGTCGTGCGCCCTCACCCCCGTCCAGGGCGGCCCAATCCAGGGCGGCCCGACCTCGGCGACCTTCGTCTCCGGCCCTCGCTGTTCGCTTGGGACGAGCCCCTGGCGCGGGTCGCTGGCCGCTCCTCCCTCTGCCCTTTGCCGGGCCTGGATCCCCTCGGTATGCGAGCCATCATCGGCTAGACTGCGGCCGGTAATGGTGCTCGCTTCTCTACATCCTCGCAAGGGTCGGCGGAGGCATTCTTGAGCTCGGCGGTCGACAAGGTTCTGGCTGCGATTGCGGCCGGTGATGGGGGAGCCGTGTACTTGGTGGCCGGGGATCTGGTGCTTGCCGAGCCGGCGGCGCAGCGGGTGGCCGATGCCTTGGCTGCGAAGGCCGGTTGCGAGGTCGAGATCTACCGCCGGCCGGATCGCTTGGGCGACCTGCTCGACGACCTGCGGACCTTTTCTCTCTTCGCGCCGGCGAAGGTTCTCCTCGCCACCGACACGGCGGTGCTGGCGGACCGCCATGCGGTCGCCGACCTGCTCGACGACGCCGAGGGTGCTCTGCCGGTGGGCAGCGGTGATCTCAACAGCCGCGGTCGCCAGGCCGCTTCGCGATTGCTCCAGGGCTTGCGGCTTCTCGGTCTCGATCCCGAGGCCGGGTCTTCGCAGGCGGTGCTCGAGCAGGTCCCGGCCCAGACTCTCGCTGGCGGCACGTCATTCCGCAAGAAGCGCAAGGGGAGGGGGCGCGGCAAGAAGCAGGTGGAGACCTTTCGCGCCGGACTGGTCGAATTGCTCGAGGCCGCACGCGCCGGGGATCTCAAGGGTTGGTCCGACAGCGAAGCGGCTCTGCTGTCGGAAGCCGTCGAAGGCGGTTTTCCGGAGAACCACTCTTTGGTTCTGGCGGAGCGATCGGTGGCGGCCGAGCATCCGGTGGTGTCGGCCCTCCAGGAGCGCGGGGCTCTGGTGCGGGTCGGCGAGCTGGCGGGGGAGCGCGGTGGTGGTTGGCAGGGGCTCGAGCTGCTCGCCGCCGAGCTCGAGCGCGAGACCGGCCGCGGCATCGATTGCGTCGCCCTCGACCTCTTGGCCCACCGGACGCTGCGTCAGGACACGGCTCAGCGCGGCGGGGCGGCGGCCGAATCGACCGCTCGCCTCGCGGCCGAGTACCGCAAGCTCGCGAGCCTGGCCCCCGAGGGCAGCCGAATCACCCGAGCCCTGGTCGAAGAGGTCGTCGAAGACCGCGGCGAGCAGGATGTCTGGCAGCTCCTCGATGCGATTGGCGCCGGCAAGGCCGGCGAAGCCCTCGCACGCCTGCAGCGCTACTTTTCCTCCGCCAGCGACCCGATCGCGGCGCGCCTCTCCTTCTTCGCCCTCCTCGCCGGATTCTGTCGCCAGCTCACCGCCATCCGGGGATTGATGGAGGCCTTCCGGGTGCCGCCCGGCGAGCGCTCCTACCCGCGCTTCAAGTCGCGCCACGCACCCAAGCTCCAGGGCAGCCTGCCGGGCGGCCTGACCAATCCGGTGGCCAAGCTCCACCCCTTCCGGCTCCATCGAGCCTACCTGGCGGCCGGCCGCTTCGACCCCCGCGCCGTCGCGCGGCTGCCTGCCGACGTGCTCGAAACGGAGCTGCGGCTCAAGGGTGAGAGCGACGAGCCCGACGCCGCCCTCGGGGCGCTGGTGGCGCGGTTGGCCTCGGCGCGGGCGGCGCCGAAGAGGGGGCGGGAGAAGGTCGGCCGGCGGCGCTGACCTCAGGAGCTACTTTCTTTTCGCCGCCCGGCGCAGTGCCTGCTCCAGGCTCTGCAAGAAACGCGATCGATCCTGCTTCCCGAAGGGCTTCGGGCCGCCGGAGAGAACACCCATGTCCCGGAGCTGAGAGCTCAGCTCGCGCACCGCAACGGCGTCGCCGATCGAGTCTTCGGTGAAGAAGCGCCCTTTGGGGTCGAGAACCTGGGCTCCGCTTTCGAGGCATCGGGCGGCGAGTGGAATGTCCGCCGACACGACGACATCACCTCGGCCTGCGCGCTCCGCGATCCAATCGTCGGCGGCGTCGAAGCCGCCCGGAACGGAGACCATCTCGACATCGCCGCTGAGCGGTCGCGGAAGGTAGGAATTGGAGACCACGAAGACCCGCACCCGATGGCGCAGGGCGACGCGGTAAGTCTCCTCTTTGACCGGACAGCTGTCGGCGTCGACGTAGATCTGGGGCATCCGATTGGTTGGCTCGTCGGGTTGGCGGGATCGTGGAAGTCGGCCTGCTCGAGACGTTACTCAGTGCCCGTTGGAGACTCGCCGCCTGGGAGGCTCACCTCCGAGGGCGAGCCAACGTTGCCCGTCCCACTCCCACAGGTCGCCGAAGATGTTCTGTCCGTCGTGGCCGCCGAACAGGATGGATCGTTGGCGAGCGGGGTCGTGGGCCATCGAGCTGTGGTTGCGAGCCGGTGGACTTTGAGGCTGGGAGATCTCGGACCACCGATTCTTCACCAGGCGCCAGGTGCCGTTGCGGCGGCCTTCGCCATCCCAGCCTCCGAAGCGCAACAGGCTACCGAGGTGGGGCTCAGCAGCCATGGCGGCATTGAATCTTCCTGGAGCGTCAGCCCCGAGATCTTGCCAGCCATCTTCGGTCCAGGTCCAGGTCGTTCCTTGCGCTCCACGACCGCCGAATAGCACCAGCCTGCCGGGATCCCCTTGAAATGCCATGCTGGCTCCATTCCCTGCGGGAGGTCCCTGGCCTGAGACCATCGTCCACTGGCTGCCGTCCCACTCCCAGGTGTCGGCGAGACGGTTCATCGTCTCCTGGGTGACGGAGTAGCCGCCGAAGAGGACGATCCGTCGGCGCTGTGGGTCGTAGGCCATCGCGGCTTCAGCTCTGGCGGGTGGTGCGGCGAGACTCGAATGACGCCGCCAACGGCCGTTCTCGAGCAGCCAGGTGTCGTCGAGAAAGGTCTGACCTTCATCTCCCCGGCCGAAGAGGACGCGATTGCCTCCGAAGAGCAGAGTTTGACCGCGGGCCGCGTCGTGGGCCATGGAGGCGAAGGTCCGACCCGGTGGGCCGCTGTCGCCGAGGAGTGCCCAATGAGCTCCATCCCAGGTCCAGGTGTCTGCCCGCACCTCGGTCTCGTCGGCGCCACCGAACATCACCACTGCGCCGAGAGAGCTGTCGTAGCTCATGCTGTGGGCGTTGCGCACGCCCGGATGGGGCGGCGGGCCGCTCTCGCTGTCCTGAGGCGACTCGCTGCAGGACAGCGTCGCGAGCAAGAGGAGGGCCGTTGCGATGAGTCGCACGAGACAATCTAGCGAGTCGCCTCGGCAGGCTTGGCGTGGCCCACCGCCACCACTTCCTTCAGGGTGCGGAAGTAGATCGTGCCCTCGGCGATGGCCGGGGTGGAGAGGATGCGGCCGTTGATGTCGTTCTCGGCGAGAACCTTGGGCTCCTTGCCGGCGGCGACCACCAGGATGACGCCGTCCTCGGAGCTGAAGTAGATCTTGCCGTCGCCGGCGACGGTCGAGGCGACGAAGCTGTAGCGGCCGCCGCCGAGGCGATCGGCGTAGTGGCGCTCGCCGGTCTTGGCGTCGAGGACCGTGAGCACACCGTTGTCGCGGCCGACGAAGTGGAGACCGCGATAGACGATGGTGGTGGGCATGTAGGAGCCGCCGCGCTCGCGAAACCAGGGCAGCTTGTCGGGCGTCAGCGTGCCGCTGGCGCTGGTCGGCACGACGTAGATCGGGCTGCCGCCGCCGTGGGAGCTGGTGAAGTAGATCAGGTCGTCGATTACGAACGGTGTCGGCGTTGGAATGTCGCCGGTGCCGGCCATCTTCCAGAGCTCCTCGCCGGTGGCGAAGTCGTAACCGCCGAGGTGGCGGAATCCATTGACGATCACCTGCTTGCGCTTGCCGTCGTCGTGCACCGTGGGGGTCGACCAGGTGGGAACATCGTTGCGCGGAACCCGCCAGATCTCGCGACCGTCTTTGATGGCGAGGGCAGTCAGAAACGAGCCCTTCTGGACATCCGCCTGGATGATGATGCGGCCGTCGACGAGCACCGGCGAGGAGCCGAATCCCCACTGGGCATCAGGCGCCAGGAAGAAGCCCGAGTCGAGCAACCCGAGGCTCTTCTTCCACTTCAGGTTGCCGTCGAAGTCGTAGACGTAGAGGCCTTCGGAGCCAAAGGAGACCACCAGATGGGTGCCGTCCGTCGCCACTGTCGGGTTGGCGTGGGTGGACTTCAGGTGGCGCTTGACCTGGGGCACGGTCTCGACGGCGGTGCGCCGCCACAGCACTTTGCCACTCTGGCGGTCCAGGCAGTAGAGCTCGAAGCGATGGCTGGAGTCGTCCTTCACCGGGTCGATGTCACCGTAGAGACCGGTGCGAATGCCGGCATCGTCCTTCTCGCTGACGGCGGTGGTCAGGAAGAGCTTGTCGCCCCAGATCACCGGGCTCGAATGGCCGAGACCCGGAATGGCGGTGCGCCACAGAATGCCCTCGCCGCTCTCACCGTCCCACTTCTCCGGCAGGGGATGGCCTTCGGCGATGCCGCGAGCCCCTTCGCCGCGGAACTGCGGCCACTGCTGGGCTGAGGCGGTGGTGCCGAGGAGCGTGAAGAGGAGGAGAGCGAGGCCGACGGCAGGGAGGGCGGACGAGCGGTTGATGGCCATGGCTCGACTCTATCGCGGCCCCTGGCGCGGAGGTGGCGGCCGAGTCGAGATGCTTCCGTCAGGGTCTTCGGACGTCAGGGACTACGGATCGGTGCCTGTGTGGTCCGAGAGCATTTCGGCGACTTTCCGCCGGAGTGCCGGCAAGACCTCGATTTCGAACCACGGATTCTGCTTGAGCCAGCGGTTGTTCCGCGGGCTGGGGTGTGGCAGCGGCAGAAGGCGCGGAAAGGTCTCGGCCCAGGTCTTGACGGCGGCGGTGACCGAGCGCTTCGTTCCATCGAGATAGGTGTTCTGGGCGTAGCGGCCGATGAGGAGGGTTGTCTCGAGTCGCGGCATCTCGGCAAGCAGTGCCGCGTGCCAGGTAGAGGCGCACTCCGGTCGCGGCGCCAGATCGCCGCCTCGACCAGTCCCCGGGAAGCAGAATCCCATCGGCATGATGGCGAGGGCTGGGTGCCGATAGAACTCCTCGCGGGAGATTCCCAGCCAGTCCCGCAGGCGATCACCACTCGGGTCGTTCCATGGGATGCCACTCTGGTGGGCGAGGCGACCGGGAGCTTGTCCGATGATCACCAAGCGAGCCGCGGACTCGATGCGCAGCAGAGGACGAGGTCCGAGAGGCAGGTGGGACTGGCAGATTTCGCAGCGCGAGACGTCGTCGAGAAGGCCTGAAAGGCTCATCGTGTTTCCGCCGACTGGCGGTGAGCGCGGCGATAGGCTCCGGGACCTTGTCCCAAGTGCTCTTTGAACTTGCGACTGAAGGCGGCTTCGGAGCGGTAGCCCACTCGATCGGCGACGCTGCCGAGGGTCTCGCCGGCGCGCAGCAGCTTGCAAGCCTGAATCATGCGCTGCTCGGTGAGGTAGGTCATCGGTGTCATGCCCATCAGCTTCGAAAAGTGGCTGGTGAAGGAGGTGCGGGACATGGCGCCTTCGCGCGCCAGCGCCTCGAGGGTCCAGGGGTGATCGAGACGAGAGTGCACGGCATCGAGGACTCGGCTCAGTTGCGGATCGGCGATGCCGGCGAGGATCGGGACGGGAGCCTCCGCCGACTCGGCGTAGTGTCGAATGACCTGGACGAACAGCACCTCCGAGAGGCGGCGGGCGATGGCTTCGCTGCCGGGGCGCCGGTCGTGGACTTCCTCACCGATGAAGCGCATGACCTGGTCGATCCAGCGGAAATCGTAGGTCGACGTGGCGGGGACATGGACGATGGGGGGAAGAGACCGCAGGAAGGTCTGGCTGAAGTCCTTGTCGAAATCGAAGTGGCCGCAGATCAGGCGACAGGCCGGACCCTCTCCGCCCCATCGAAAGGGGCCATCACCGCTGTAGCCGGCCTCGTCGATGGCTTCGTCGAGGGGCACCGGTGGCGTCGCCTTTTGGTCTTGGAGCAGATGCTCGAGGCCGTGCGGGACCAGGGCCAGATCGCCCTGTTCGAGGCGAAGGGTCTGGCCATTGGCACTGAGAAGGCAGCCTCCCTCGACCGCCACGTGAAAGCGACACACGTGCCGGTTCGCCGGTACGGTGAGCCCGAAACAGGCGCGAAACTCTGTGGGGTAGTAAAGGCTGCCTCGCATGGCGACGCGATCGAGAATACGGCTGAGAACATCCATGGCTCCAGGCTAACTCATCGTCATGTCTTTGCGGATTATTCTGAACGATCGAGCAGAAATGTTGAACGGATCAGCAGGTCCGTGGCGGCGGAAGGCTATTTCTGAGAGTTCTTTTCTGGGATATCTGCTGGCAAAGGCCCATGTGAGCATCTTGCAGATCGAACGAAGTCGTGAACGATCGAGCAGGAACTGCGGCCGTCAGGGCATTCCTCTGAGCGGGCGAAGAGACCAATACTCCAACGGTCGATGTCGGAAACCTCAATCGAGCTCAGGAGTACCGTTCCATGACGACTTTCACGCGACTTCGCTTTCTCTTTGCCCTGGCTGCCGTGGCTCTCATGCTGGGGGCCGGCGTTGCCTCCGCCGGTGTCGCCACCAGCGCTTCCAATGGCTTGACCAGCGCCGGCGCGCCTCTGGCGATCCATGGCTTTGACGCGGTGGCCTATCACCAGGAAGGTGAGTCCCGGCGCGGTCTGGCGAAGCACCAGACCAAGTGGCAGGGCGCGGTCTATCGCTTCACCAGCAAGGCCAATCTCGAAACCTTCGAATCCGATCCGCAGCGCTACGCGCCGGCCTTCGGTGGCTTCTGTGCCTATGGTGTGTCGGTGGGCAAGAAGTTCGACGGCGATCCGGAGGTCTTCAAGATCGTCGACGGTCGGCTTTACTTCAACCTCAATCCCGAGATCCAGGCGACTTGGGAAAAGAGCTTGGAGCGCAACCTGCGCAAAGCCGAAAAGCAGTGGCAGAAGATTGCCTCCGTGGCCGTCGACGAGCTGTGAGGCCGGCGGGTCAGATGGCTGGACTTCTCGAGGGCGGCAGGAGCCGCCCTCTTTTCTTTGTCCGAGATTCCTCCAGCCTCGATCGGTCGGCCGGTGGCGTTCCTCAACCGCGGCTGATCGTCGGGCGCGGGTAGCCCATTTCCAGGTAGAGCCGCCGAAAGTCCGAGAGCAGGCGATTCTTGTCCGGTCGCCGCAGGCTGCTTCGCCGACCATAGAGGCGCCGGTACCGGCTGATCAGCCGGGGCTTGCGCTCTTCGATCCAAGCCATGAAGCGTGGCCGGGTCGCCATCGGTAGCTCGAGACAGTGGCCGACGATGTCGAAGGCGCCGGCGTCGCGGGCGGCCTCGAAGAGCGGTGCGAGTTGCTCGGCCTCATGGTTGATACCGGGCATCAGGGGAATGCAGCGCAGGTCCGTGGCAATGCCGGCCTCGGTGAGCCGCTCGATGGCGGCGAAGCGGTCCGCGGGATCGGCGCCACCGGGTTCGAGCTCCCGCGACAGGCGAGCATCGGTGGTCGCGATCCCCATGTGGACCGTCACCGTGTGTCGCAGGTCGAGCTCCATCAGCAGGTCGAGGTCGGCGACGATGCGCGGTGAGCGGGTGGCGATCGACAGGTCGAGGCCCCGGAACTTGGTCATCACCTCGAGCAGCGAGCGGGTGAGGCGAAAGCGCTCCTCGGCCTCCTGGTAAGGATCGGCGAAGTGGCCGAGGGAGAGCGTCTCGCCCGCGAACTCTTGCCACAGGAGATGGCGCTCGAGGGCCTTGGGGGCGCCGGTCTCGACGAAGATCTTGGTCTCGAAGTCTCGCCACCGCAGGAGCTGGAAGGCGTGGTGCCCGCGGCGGTTGGGGCAGTGGATGCAGGCCGCCTCGCAGCCGCGGTAGGGATCGAGAGCCCAGACCGTCCCGGTGCGTGCGTCCTGCACCCGGCGGAGAATCTGCCGGCGATCGAGCTCGATGTGCTCCGTCGTCGGTTCATCGACGCGCGCCGGCAGCGGCGCGAGGGTGGGAAACAGGGGCAGGGTCGTCGTTGTCATACGCTCTATTTACGCCTTTCTGGGGCGTAAGTCAAGAGATTTTGCGTTCGATTACCGCCTTCGGGGGCGGTAATATGGCGGATATGCCTGAGTTACCGGAGGTTGAAGTCCTGCGCCGAAGTCTCGAGCCGCACCTCGTCGGAGAGCGCATCGAAGGGGTCTGGGTGGGACCGGCGGATCTGCGCGAGGCGGTCGACCGGAGAGGATTGAAGCAGGCTGTCGCCGGCCGCGGGATCGAGCGCCTGAGGCGCCGGTCGAAGTACTTGCTGATCGATCTCGAGGGCGGACGAACGCTGGTGGTGCACCTCGGGATGAGCGGCCAGTTGCTGGTTTCGGAAGGCGCCGAGGGCCGCGACAAACACGAGCACGTCGCCTTTGCCCTGGCTTCCGGTCGCCGCCTGCGGTTCGTCGATCCGCGGCGCTTCGGTCTGGTCTTTGCGCTGCCCACCGAGGACCTGGAGTTCGACCGCCATTTTCTCCACCTCGGACCCGAGCCCCTGGACGACCTCTGGACCGGTGATGCGCTGCGCGACGCGGCTCGCGGCCGCCGCGGGCCGGTCAAACCCTTCCTGATGAATGCCAACGTGGTCGTCGGGGTGGGAAACATCTACGCCTCCGAAGCCCTGTTTCGAGCCGGTGTCCATCCCAAGCGCTCGGTGGCGCGGATCGCGCCGGCGCGCTGGGATCGGCTGGTCGCGGCGGTCAAGGCGGTGCTGTCCGAAGCCATCGGTGAGGGCGGCACCACCTTCAGCGATTTCGCCGACGGGGAGGGTCAAAGCGGCTACTTCCAGGTGTCGCTGAACGTCTATGGTCGTGAGGGGGAACCCTGCGGGCGCTGTGGCCAGGCCCTGCGGCGCATCGTCCAAACCGGGCGCAGCACCTTCTACTGTGTCTCCTGTCAGACCTGACCGGTCGGCGCCTATCGGCTGGGCATAGAATGGCGCCATGAGCTCGCCATGCTTCTTGGTCGGAGTCGCCGGAGGGAGCGGATCCGGCAAGACCACCGTCGCCCGCGCCATTCTCGACGCCGTCGACGAGGGCCGCATCGGGCTTCTCGAGCAGGACAGCTACTACCGCGATGTGAAGTGGGGCGGCGTCGAGGGAATCCGTCGCCACAACTTCGATCACCCGGACGCCCTCGACAACGAACTCTTGATCTCGCACCTCCGGGCGCTGCGCTCCGGCAGTGGGGTGGATGTGCCGATCTACGACTTCGTCGAGCACCGCCGCACCGCCGAGACGCGGCGCGTCGAGCCGCTGCCGGTGGTGGTTTTGGAAGGCATCCTGATCTTCACCGAGCCGGAGATCCGCGAGCTGCTCGACCTCAAGATCTTCGTCGATACGGATGCTGATCTGAGGGTCCTGCGGCGCTTGAAGCGCGACCTCTGCGAGCGCGGTCGCGAGGTCGAGGACATCATGCGCCAGTACGAAGACTCGGTGCGACCGATGCATCTCGAGTTCGTCGAGCCATCGAAGCGCTGGGCGGACGTCATCATTCCCGAAGGTGGGGCGAATCAGGTCGCGCTCGAGATGGTGGTGGCGCGAGTCGAAAAAGCCCTTCCGACCCGCTAGGGCGCCTCCTCAATCGCCGCGAGACCGGCCGCGGAGCTCAATCATGGCACCGTCCGACTATCGTCGAGTCGTCGAGCTGGTCGACGCGGCCCTCGAGCTCGAGCCGCCGGATCGCTCCGCCTTTCTCGATCGAGAATGCTCCGACGACTCCGAGCTCAGGGCCGAAGTCGAATCGCTGCTCGGCGAGGAAGATGCCCTCAAGGCCGACTTCCTCGGCATTCCGGCGGTGCTCCAGGCGGTTGATGTCATCGCCGATGAGCATCGTCTGGCTCTCGAGGCTTCGGACGACGCGGCTCGGCCCGCGCTGCCGGATCATGTCGGGCCTTATCGGGTCCTCGAAGAGCTCGGTCGAGGGGGCATGGGGACGGTCTATCTCGTCGAGCAGCGGGAGCCGATCGAGCGCCGTATCGCCCTCAAGGTGATCCACGGCTTCGAGGGTGACCAGGGCACTCGGCGATTTGCCGCCGAGTGCCGAGCCCTCGCCCGGTTGAAGCATCCCAATATCGCCGCTGTCTACGATGCCGGGGTGGCGGACGATCGCCGCGCCTTCGTCGCCATGGAGTGGGTCGAGGGCTCTCACATCACCGAATGGTGCGATCGCCATCGGCTGTCGATCCGGGCTCGAATCGAGCTCTTTCTCGGCGTCTGTGCCGGGGTCGGCCACGCTCACCAGAAGGGCCTGGTGCACCGGGATCTGAAGCCGTCCAACGTGTTGGTCGCCGAGATCGATGGCCAGGCGGTGGCCAAGGTGATCGATTTCGGCATCGCCCGTTCCCTCGACGAAGCGGAGGCCTCGGCCCCCAATGCCGACCCCGAACGGGTCGGCGATCTGAAGGTGGACCGCAGCCAGAGCCTGTTGATGGGCTCGCCGGCCTACATGAGCCCCGAGGCCGCGAGTTGGGATCTTCGCTCCGAAGTCGACACCCGAACCGATGTCTACTCTCTCGGGATCCTGCTCTACGAGCTGCTCGTCGGGGTGCCTCCCTACGAGGCCTCGGAGCTCGGCGTCGGGGCCCTGCTACATCGCGCCCGAACCATCGATCCGCCGCCGCCGAGCCGGCGTTGGGCGGAGCTCGACACCGGCCGTCGAGGGCCACTCGCCGAACGCCGCGCAGTCGGCCCTCGAGCCCTCGGACGCCATCTGCAGGGCGATCTCGACGCCATGCTGGTCAAGGCGACGGCGCGGGATCGCGATGCCCGCTACGACTCCGCGGCGAGTCTCGCGGCCGACCTGAGGCGCTACCTGCAACATCGACCGGTG
Source organism: Acidobacteriota bacterium (assembly GCA_039028635.1). Classification (NCBI taxonomy): domain Bacteria; kingdom Pseudomonadati; phylum Acidobacteriota; species Acidobacteriota bacterium. The sequence goes on along the minus strand of JBCCHV010000003.1, from coordinate 81,240 downwards.
GAGGCTCGGGAACCGTCCCTGGGCTACAACCTGTCGCGCTATCTGCGGCGCAATGTCGGGACGGTGCTGGCGGTGGCGGCGGTGATCGGCGTCTTGACCGCGGGAGTGGTGGCGCGCACTCAGGAAGCGCGCCGCGCCAATCTGGAAGCCGATCGCGCTCGTCAGGCCCAGGTCGAGGCCGAGCAGGTGTCGGACTTCCTGATCGGCCTCTTCGAGCTGGCGGATCCGGATCGTGGCGAGGACGACCCGGAGTCGGTGGACGAGCTGATCGCCCGAGCGGAGGGGTCGATGGGCGACGAGCTGGCGGATCAACCACAGGTCAGAGCTCGCTTCTTGCAGACCCTCGGACGGATCGCGATGACGCGCAGCGACCTCGATCGCGCGGCAGCCCTCTATGAGCGAGCGCTGGCGCTGCGCGAAGCGGAGCTGGATCCGGGCGATCCCGAGATCATCACCTGTGTCGGCTCCTTGGGGGTCATTTATCGCCGCCAGGGGCGCTTCGACGAGGCGGAAGCCCTCGGCTTGCGGGCTATCGAGCTGATCGAGTCCGCCGCCGAGCGGGATCCGGCGCGACTCGCCGCCACCGTCACCTGGCTGGCGAACCTGCACTACCGTCTGCACCGGTTCGACGAGGCCATCGCCGGGCACCGGCGGGCTCTGGAGATCCGGCGCAGCGAGCTGGCCGACAACCCCGGAGCGATCGGAGAGTCGCTCAACAACTTGGGAGTCGCGCTGCGCGGCTTCGGCCGCTATGGCGAGGCGCGACCGATCCTTCGCGAAGCCGAGGGCTTCTTCATCGAGGCTTTTGGAGACCAGCACCCGTTGGTGGTGGGGTGTTGGCTCAATCTGGCAGGGATCGAAGAGCAGTTGGGCGGCTGGGAGGAAGCGGAGCGGCTGCTGCGACGGGCGGCGAGCGCCTGGCAAGAGGTGCACGGCCCGACCCACCATCGCACCCTCTTGGCGCGTCGCGCCCTCGGCGCCCTCTGGCGCCGAGGGTCGCGAGCGGACGAAGCGATCGTTCATCTGGAAGGCCTGCTGGCCGAGCAGGAGGCGGCGGGCGAGGGCGATGCCCGGGAGATCGGCAGGACCCTTCGGGAGTTGGGGAGGGCGCTGTTGCTCGCCGAGGATTTCGCGGGCGCCGAGAGGGTCTTAGGGCGCGCCCTCGAGCTCTACGGACAAGACCAGTTTGCGGTCCGTCGAGTGCAAACCGACCTGGCTCAGGTCGCCTGGAAAAGGGGCGATCTCGCCTCCGCCGTGGCCGCCTTCGAGCCCTTGCTGGCGGAGTCCGTTCGGCAGCGCGGCGAGGATCACCCGGTGAGCGCCGTGATGTTCCGCCGGCTGGGGACGGTCCGGATCGAGCAAGGTCTCTACGATGAGGCCGAAGCGCTGCTGGACCAGGCCCTGAAGACCCACGAAACCCTCTACGATGTTCCAACCCGTGATGTCGCTCAGGATCTCTTCCAGCTCGGCCGTCTGCGCCTGAAGCAGGGGCGGCGCGAGGAAGGGGCCGAGTTTCTGCGGCGGGCTCTCGAGATCTTCGAGGGCGTCCTGCCGGACGACCATCCGGAGCTCTTGGAGGCCAGGGCCGAAGCCGTCGCTGCCGCTTCGTGAAGGGGTCGTCGGCGAACCGAGCTTCGGCGACGGGCGAGCAGCGAGTAGGATGGAGTCAGGGCCGAGAACGTCGACCAAAGCGCAGGCGAGACTTGAACCAGGTAGCTCCAGATCCCCGCGGGGAAGTGACGCAGCTCCTCGGCGAGCTGCGGCGCGGCCGCGACGATGCATTGGAGCGATTGATTGGCTTCGTTTATGGGGAGTTGCGAAGGGTCGCCATGGGCCTGATCCGGCGCGAGCGATCCGGTCACACTCTGAAGGCCACCGAGGTCGTCCACGAGGCTTATCTGCGGCTGTTCGATCGCGACACGCTGGTGTGGGACGACCGGCGTCACTTCTTCGGCTCGGCGGCGATTGCCATGCGCCGGGTGCTGATCGATCACGCCCGCCGGGTGACAGCCGGCAAGCGCATCCCCAAGGACGAGCTGATCCCCATCGAGCTCGCCGACGATTACCTCGTCAATCCGTTCGACATCGAGATCTTGGCCCTCGATCAGGCCCTCGACCGCCTGGCGGTGATCGATCCACGGCAGGCTCAGATCATCGAGCTGCGCTACTTCGCCGGCCTGACCGCCGCCGAGGTCGCCGAATTGCTCGAAATCTCGCGCGGCACCGTCACCCGCGAGTGGCGGGTGTCGCGCCTCTGGTTGCGCCGGGAAATGCGCCAGATCGAGGTGGAATCGTAGGCGCTCAATCGGTCGCTGCGCGACCGTTGCAGCAGCCTGCTAGAAGGGCCAGATGCGCGGGATCAGCAGAATCGCCGTGATCCAGCAGAAGATGCTCAAGGGAGCGCCGGCGCGGGTGAAGTCGGTGAAACGATAACCGCCAGGGCCGTAGACCATGGTGTTGGTCTGGTAGCCGATGGGGGTCATGAAGCTCATCGAGGCGGCAAAGGTGATCCCCATCAACAACGGTTTGGGGTCGACCCCGAGGGTGCTCGCCACCGACAGGGCGATGGGCACCATCATCACCGCCGCCGAGTTGTTGGAGATGACCTCCGACAGAAGCGAGGTGAACACCACCATCATGGCGAGCACGGCGACCGGTCCGTAGGGTCCGCCGACGGCGGCCAGGGAATCACCGATCAGAGAATCGAGGCCGGTGTTGACCATCGCTTTGCCAATCGGCAAGACGGCCGCGATCAGGAAGATCACCGTCCAGTTGATCGCCTTGTAGGCCTGCTGAATCTGAATCGTCCGGGTCAGCAGCATCGCCACCACACCGAGGATCGAAGCCTTCAAGATGGGCATCACTCCGGTGGCGGCCAGCAGCACCACGATCGGGATGATGGCGGCGCTGATCCACCACCGTCGGCTCAGCCGTAGCCGCACGTCGACCTCCTGCAGGGGAGTGAAGTCTTCGAGGCCGTTGAGGGCCTCGATGCGGGCCCGAGGGCCGAACACCAACAGCGTGTCCCAGTGCTCGAGAGGGATGAAGGCGATCTTGCGATGGATCATCTCGCCGGTGCGGTTGAGGGCGAGGACGAAGCAGCCGTAGCGCTTGCGGAAGTCGATCTGCTTGAGGGTCTGGCCCACCAGCTGCGAGGTCGGGGAGAGCTGGACCTCGACCAGGATGTTGGACTCGTCACTCAGGCTCTCATCGCCGAGCTTGGTGTCCGACAGCAGCAGCAGGCTGTAGTGCTCCTTACACGACAGGATGTCTTCCATCGAGCCGCGGACGATCAGCACATCGCCGGCGGCGATGCGGGTATTGCGCAGGTCCATCGAGATCTTGAGCTCGCCGCGCAGAATCTCCAGCACGTTGAGCTGGAAGCGGTCGCTGATCTCCTCTTCGGCCACGGTCTTGCCGATCAGGCGCGAGTCGGCGGGCACCTTGACCTCGGTGAGGAAGGCACCCATGTGGTACTTGCGGGTCAGGCTCGACAGGATGCTGCGCGACGGCAGGAAACGCATGGGAACCAGCAAGAGATAGGCCCCGCCGACGACGAACAGCAGCCCACCGACCCACGCGAACTCGAAGATGCTGAAGGGCTCGAGGCCGCTTTCGGCCGCCATCGAGCTGACCAAGAGATTGGTCGAGGTGCCGATCAGGGTGCAGGTTCCGCCGAGAATCGAGATGAAGGACAGCGGCATCAGAATCTTCGAGGGGCTGATGCGGTAGTGCTTGGCGATCAGGATGCCGACGGGCATCAGGATGGCGACGGCGGCGGTGTTGTTGATGAAGGCCGAGAGCGCTCCGGTCAACAGCAACAGGAGGACGGCGGCTTTCCACATGGAGCGCCCGGAAAGGTGGGCGATGCGGTGGCCGAGGCGGTTGACGACCCCGCTGTGCACCAGGCTGTCGCTGAGCACGAACATCATCATCACGGTGATGACGGCGGGATTGCTGAAGCCGGCGATGGCTTCCTGCGGCGTGACCAGATCGAACAGCAGCAGCAGCCCCAAGGCGGTGAGGGCGGTGACGTCGATCGGCAGCCACTGCTTCGCGAAGGAAGCGGTGGTGAAGAGAACGATGCCGGCGAGTAGAGCGACTTCCAAGGGGATCGATTCGGCGCTCTAGGCGGTGTCGTCGCCCGACGCTCCGCTCTCTTCTTCGAGGCTGCGGAGGCGGGCCTGGAACGTGGGACGGTCCTGGGCATGGCGGTAGGCTTCACGCGGCTCGACCAGGCCCATGACCACCAGCCGGTGAAGGGCGTCATCGCGCAGCACCATGCCCTGCTTGCGACCCTGCTCCATGGCGTTCGGAATCTCCGAGCTGCGCTGGTTGCGGATCAGCTCGGCGATGGAACGGGTGATCAGGAGAATCTCGTAGGCGGCGACGCGGCCGCCGCCCTTGCGCCGCAGCAGGGTCTGATGCAGCACCGCTCGCAGGCTCGAGGCCAGCATGCGCCGAATGCGCGGTTGCTCGGCCGGCGCGAACTGGTCGATCAGCCGTGACACGGCGCTGGCCGCGGAGCTGGCGTGCACCGTCGAGAACACCAGGTGGCCCGTGTCGGCGGTCTCCAGCGCGAGGGAGGCGGTCTCCGGATCGCGCAGCTCGCCGACGGCGATGACGTCCGGGTCCTTCCGCAAGGCGGCCTTCAGGGCGATCTTGTAGGTCTCGCTATCGCTACCGATCTGGCGTTGCACCACCAGGCTCTTGCGAGTCGGGAAGATGAACTCCACCGGCTCTTCGAGGGTCACGATGTGGGCCGTCCGGTTGCGGTTGATCTCGTCGAGCAGCGCGGCCAGGGTGGTGGTCTTGCCGGACGACGTCGAGCCGGCCACCAGGATCAAGCCGTCGGGCAAACCGGTCAGGCTCTTCGTGATCTCCGGCAGGCCGAGCTCCTCGAGGGAAAGAATCTCCGGGGGAATCAGCCGGAAGGCACCGCCGATGCCGCGACGATCGCGATAGAGGTGGGCGCGGAAGCGGCCGCGACCCTCGAGCTCGAAGGCGAACTCGGTGTCGCCGACGCGGTCGAGCTCGCGCCAGGCGCTGTCCGGCGTGACGTCCCGCAGCAAGCGCTCGAGGACGTCGGCTCGCGGGCCCGAATAGCCGGTGAGGATCTCGAGGGTGCCGTCGATCCGCAGTCGCGGCTGCTGCCCCGGGGCGAGGTGCAGGTCCGAAGCTCCCCGACCGATCACCTCGACGAGGAGCGGTCGGACATCGGAGACCTCGAAGGAGCCGGTGGCGGAAGCTTCGAGACGAGGGTCGGTCGGAGGGACGGTCTCGTCCCGTGGGTCTGGGACCGGCGGTGGCGGCTCCGTCACCAGCACCGGACGGGGCGGTGCCTGAGCGGCCTCGGTCGGGGTTGCCGGCGGCTCGGGGCTGCTGGGCCGCGGAGATCCGGTCTCCGTTGCCGGAAGCACCGGTGGCGAGACGGTCGGCTGAATCTTGGGTACCTCGGGGGGCGATGGCGCCCCGGCCGTCGGTGCCGTCGGCTCGACCTTCGGGGGCTCGAGCTGCGGCGGCTCGATCTTGGGCAGCTCCGTCTGTACCGGCTCGGCAAGGGAAGGACCGGCCTCGGCCGTCAGCACGGAGTCGGCCGCGGCGGAGCTGCCGCCGCCGCCCTTGGGCCAGAGATTCTGCGGTGGAGGCGCGCTCTCCAGCGAATCGCCGGCCGCCGGCGGCTCGAAGAGGGCCGGCTCCGGCATCGGCGGCTGCATGGTCTCCGGCGGTGGCTCGGGGACTTTGGCTGTGGGGTCGTGGGTCACCGAGACCAGCCAGCCATTGGGAGTGTTCAGGCCGAAGAAGCGAAAAACTCTTTGGCCGACCGCGTAGTCGAATTCCCAACGATCCTGCTCCTGGGCCTCCGGGACCTCGCCCGGTGGAGCGATCTCGCGCAGCAGGCGATCGATCACCGGACCATCGAGGGGCGTCTTGGTCACCTCGTGGTCGGTTCCCCCCTTGCGCAGGCAGGGCCGACGGCCGGGTTCCAGCACCAAACAGTCCATCTTCTTGGCTGCAAGAGCCAGCAAGAGCTTGTCGATCGTTGCCATGAAGATCGCTCCGTTCCCAGCGTTTCGCCATTGAAGTCGAGGCGGATGGGGAGTTTATCAAGGCCTCGCCGGCCCTCGCCGCGACCGCTCCCAGGGGCGGCCCGGAAGACGCGATCGGAGGCGCTGGGCCACCGGCAAATCTTGACTTGGTGCGCGGCGACGAGCTACTTTGCGTCGCCGCCAGCTGCTGAAAACCCGACCCGGGAGGTACTCCCAATGCTGCGCACGACTGCTTCGTTACTCGCCCTCTTGCCGCTTCTCCTCTGGGGATGCTCGCCATCACCGCCGGCCGTCGGCGAGCTCACCGTGTCACCGGCGGAGATCCGCCTCGATTACCCGGCCCACGTTGCGGTGCAGTGGCAGTGGCGGATGGACCTCGAGGCGGTGCCGCGGCCGATGGTGTTCGTTCACCTGCGCAACGCCGCGGGCGACCTGGTGAAAACCTTCGACCATCCTTTTCCGGAGCGCTGGCAGGCCGGGGACACGGCGCGCTACGACCTGCCCTTGACCCAATCGATGCTGGCGCCGCCACTCGAGGCCGGGTCCTACGAGCTGGTCGCCGGGCTGTTCGTGCCGGCGGGCAAGCGCTTTCCTCTCGCCGGCGGCGATGGCCGCGAGACGGTGATTGCCCGCGTCGAGGTGCCGGCACCGGGAGCGACCTTCCCGACCTTCCACTTCGAGGGCCCTTGGTCGCCGGTGGAGGCCGGAGCCGATCGTCAGATTCTGGCCAAGCGTTGGCTGCGCCGCGAGGCGACCCTCGAGGTGCGTGGGGTCGAGCGGGCCGGTTCCCTCGAGCTACTGGTCGAGCTTCCGACGGCGGCGCAGGGGCTGACCTTTCTCGGCGAAGAGCGCGAGCAGACGGTGCGGGTGAGCTCGACCTGCGGCAGCGAGGCCTGGCTGCGCGGAGCCGGCGTCCACCGCCTTTCCCTGGCGGTGCCGGAGGACTGCCGCTTCACGCTGACGCCGAACTACACCCTGCTCCTGCCGGAGGATCCGGAGCCGCGCTCGGTCGGCTTGCTGGAGGTTTCCTGGGGAGAGTAGGAGAGCGCCCTCGCGGCGGCCCTGCCGGGCCGCGCCCTGGTCTTGGCAAGTCCCGCGACTCAGGGCGCCGGCGCGAGACCTCGAGAGTCCTGCGATAACGTACCGGTTGGTCATGCGCGTCCACTTCACCAATCTCGGCTGCAAGCTCAACCAGGCGGAGCTCGAACGCCTGGCGCGGCGCTTTCACGCCGCCGGGCACCAGGTCGTCGGGCGCCTCGAAGAGGCCGACCTCCACGTCGTCAACAGTTGCACCGTGACCCATCGGGCGGCGCGCGATTCGCGCAAGGTGGCGCGACGGGGAGGGCGCCTCGAAGGCGACATCAAGACGGTGGTCACGGGTTGCTATGTCAGCGATCCGGAGCTCGCCGCGGCGGCCCATGAAGGCATCGATCTGGTGGTGCCGAACAGCCACAAGGAAGAGCTTCTCGAGCGGGTCGAGGCGCGCTTCCCGGAGCTGTCCGCGGCGGGAGTGGCGAAGGGTGGCGGGCTGCCTCTCGACGCCCTCGGCCAGCCGGAGCAGGCCCTCGCCTTCGGCAACACCCGGGCTTTGGTCAAGGCTGAAGACGGCTGCAACATGAAGTGCTCCTTCTGCATCATTCCTTTCACCCGCGGTCGCCAGCGCAGCCGGTCGGTGGCGGAGGTGGTGGCGGAGGTCGCCGAGCTGGTGGCCGGCGGTGCCGTCGAGGTGGTGGTGACGGGGGTGCAGATCTCCGCCTATCGGGCGGGTCAGGCTCGCCTCTACGATCTCGCCCGGGCGATTCTCGACGACACCGACCTGCCACGCCTGCGATTGACCTCGATCGCTCCCTGGCAGCTCGATCCCCGGATCATCGACCTGTGGCGTGATCCGCGCCTGTGCCGGCACACCCACATGTCGCTGCAGAGCGGTTGTGACGCCACCTTGCGACGCATGCGCCGTCCCTACAGCGGCGAGCGCTATCGCGAGGTGGTCGACTCGGTGCGACGGGAGATCTCCGGCATGGCGGTGACCACCGATGTCATCGTCGGCTTTCCCGGCGAGAGCGACGACGAGTTTGCCGCCGGCCTCGACTTCGTGCGCTCGATGGACTTCGCCAAGATTCACGTCTTTCCTTACTCGACGCGCGAGGGCACGCTGGCGGCGGAGCTGCCGGATGCGGTGCCTCACGAGGTCAAGCGCCGCCGCATGGAGGCGATGCTGGAAGTGGCGGCCGACAGCGAGCGGCGCTTCCAGGAAAGTCGAGTCGGCGAAACCCTGCCGGTCCTTTGGGAGCGTTGCCGCGAGGGGCGCTGGTCGGGGGTGAGTGACAATTACTTGAAGGTCTTCGCGCCGGACGACGGTCGCGACTTCCTCAATCGCCTGACGGCGACCCCCGTCGTGGCAACCACCGGAGGAGGTGTGGTCGGAGACCTGGCGGCGTCGCGGGACCTTCTGGATGCCGGACGCCGGCTGGCGCTGACGCCGCTGGCGGCTCAGCCAGCGGCCGTCGACGCGTCGCTGCTCAGCTCCAAGTCTTCGTAGATCGCCTCCACCACCGCCCGCTGGCGGCGGTCGTGACCGGCATCGTCGGGAGTGCCGTTGAACACCAGGGCGACGACCAGCCCGTGGGTGGGATCGGCGAAGCCCGTCGACGATCGGTAGCCGCTGTGGCCGAAAGTACGGCGCGAGCAGCGGCGGCCATAGCTGTAGGGCACGGTGTCTTCGCCGTACTGCTTGGAGTCCGGGATGAAGCCCAGCCCCCAGTCGAGAACGTGCTTGAAGGTATGGTCGAAGAGACCCACCCGGTGGCGCGCGGTGAGTGCCTCGACGGTCGGGCTCTGCAGGATTCTGCCGCCACCGAGACTGCCGCCGGCGGCGAGGGCTTCGTAGAAGCGCCCGAGCTCCCGGATCGGTCCCCTGCCGTTGCCGCCGGGGGAGGGCCGTGTCACCCTCTCGATGCCGTGCCAGGAATGCTCCCGCGGCCGCCGAAACGGGGCGCCCTCGCCATCGGCAGTGTTGTAGGAGCGAGCGATACGATCGCCGTAGCCGCGGTAGGACTCCTCCGGCATGCCGATCCAGGAATCGGCCATCCGCAAGGGCTCGAAGATTTCCTGGCGCACGTAGGTGGAGAAGGGACGGCCATCGAGACGATGCACCAGCTCGCCGAGCACGAACCAGCTCGACGTCAGGTGGTATCCGGCCTTTTCGCCCGGAATCCAGCGGGGCTCCGGTCGACGGTTGCAGATCTTGTCGACGATCTCTTCCCAGGTGGCGTGGGGCCAGCCGACCTCGAGCATACGGATACCGCCGGTGTGGGTGAGGAGATGACGAATCGTAATCGTCTCCTTGCCATGGGCGGCGAAGGCCGGCAGATGGCGGGCCACCGGATCGTCGAGCTCGAGGCGTCCGCGCTCCCAAAGCTGGCCGATGGCGACGGCGGTGATCGGCTTGCTGGCCGACAGCCAGAGGGTCAGGTGCTCCGAGGTCAAGGGTTGGCCCTCGCGATCGGTCCCGATGGCGAGATCGGCGACGGCTTGTCCTCCCAGGGAGACGTAGAGCTGGGCTCCGAGGTGGAGCTGGTCTGCGATGCCGCCCTCGATGGCGGCGAGGGTCTTGGTGAGGCGGGTTGAGCTGTTGGTCACGGGACGGTTCCTCTCTCCGGGCCGGTCTTCGAAGCGGTCACCATGCCGCAATCGGCTTTCCCTGGCAAGTCGCCGCCTGAAACAGAATGGCCGGGCGAATTGTTTTCAGCGGGCAGGCGAAAGGGGCCGAAGAATTTCGGCCCCTTTCGGATGTGAACCGCGCGGCCGAAACCGCGGGGGTGGTAGGAGGTCTGGAAGGGCGACGTTGCCGCCGCTGGGGCCCCGGGCTTCCCAGATCGCGGACGCAATCTGGTGGGTCCCCGGTAGGAGGTCGCCACCCCGAAGGATGATGACCTGTTCTATTCACCTATACGGAACAGAACGAGTGTTCGTTTTATGCCCGATTGACCAAAAGTTCCTGATATTTTTTTCGTCTATGGTCGATTCCTCGTCGCGCCCTCGGGCCGGAGCCCGCAAGCGCCGCCGCGGCCAGCTCGATAGCTCCGCTCTGGAGCGTCTACCGCTCCATCCCGGGCTGTGTGCCAACTGTCAGTTCCTCGAGCTGCAAGCTTCGAAAACCAGCGTCTTCGTGCGCTGTGGCCGCTCGGACGACGATGAGCGCTTCCCGCGCTATCCCCGCTTGCCGGTGCACGTCTGTCTGGGATACGAAAAGCGTCCCCAAGAGCCGCCATCGCCATGAGGCCATCTCGGCTCTTCGTCTACGGCACCTTGGCGCCGGGCCGGCGCAACCAGCATCAGCTGACCGCCCTCGGCGGCGATTGGCAGCCGGCGGAGGTGCGCGGAACCCTCCATGCCGCCGGCTGGGGAGCGACCTACGGCTATCCCGCTCTGATCCTCGACCCGGCCGGCGATCCGGTGTCCGGGTTCGTGCTGACTTCGGATAAGCTCGCCGACCACTGGGAGAGGCTGGACGCCTTCGAAGGGGAGGCTTACGAGCGCGTCGCGACCCGCGTGCGGCTCGACGACGGCCAGACCGTCGAGGCCTTCGTGTACGTTCTGCGCCCTTCTTGACCGGCCTCGCCCCTGGAGATCGCTCCTTCCTGTCGTGATCTGACCTCGAAAAGGGACCGCGAGACATGCCACGCCGTCAAGATCTGAGCTCCATTCTCGTCCTCGGCTCTGGGCCGATCGTCATCGGCCAGGCCTGTGAGTTCGACTACTCCGGAACCCAGGCTTGCCGTGTCCTGCGCCAGCACGGCTATCGGGTGATCCTGATCAATTCGAATCCGGCCACCATCATGACGGACCCGGAGTTCGCCGACGCCACCTACATCGAGCCGCTGGTGCCGGAGGTGGTGGAAAAGGTGCTCGAAAAAGAGCGCCCCGATGCGCTGCTGCCGACGGTCGGCGGTCAGACCGGCATCAATCTCGCCATTGCGGTTTCCGAGAGCGGCGTCCTCGAGCGCCTCGGCGTCGAGGTTCTGGGGGCCGATATCGCCGCCCTGCGCCTGGGCGAGGATCGCCTGCTGTTCAAGCAGGCGATGGAGGAAATCGGTCTCGAGGTGCCGCAGAGCGGCTATGCGGGCAGTCTCGAAGAGGCCCACGAGATCGTCGGCGAGGTCGGCTATCCGGTGATCATCCGGCCGAGCTTCACCCTCGGCGGCGAGGGCGGCGGCGTGGCCTACAACCGCGACGAGTTCGAGGACGTGGTCAGCGCGGCGCTGCAGGCCAGCCCGGCGAATCGGGTGTTGGTGGAACAGTCGGTGCTGGGGTGGAAGGAGTACGAGCTCGAGGTGATTCGCGATGTCGCCGACAACGCCATCGTGGTGTGCTCGGTGGAGAACGTCGACGCGATGGGGGTGCACACCGGCGATTCGATCACCGTGGCGCCGCAGCAGACCCTTTCCGATCGCGAGTACCAGAGGATGCGCGACGACGCCTTTCGGGTGATCCGCCGGGTCGGCGTGGCCACCGGCGGGTCCAACATCCAGTTCGCCGTCAACCCGGAGAACGGTGATCAGGTGGTGATCGAGATGAATCCGCGGGTCTCCCGCAGCTCGGCCCTGGCCTCCAAGGCCACCGGCTTCCCGATCGCCAAGATCGCGGCGCTGCTGGCGGTCGGCTACACCCTCGACGAGATCGAGAACGACATCACCGGCAAGACCTTCGCCGCCTTCGAGCCCTCCCTCGACTACACGATGGTGAAGATCCCGCGCTGGGCCTTCGAGAAGTTCCCCGGTTCCGAGGCGCACCTCGGGCCGTCGATGAAGTCCGTCGGCGAGGTGATGGCCCTCGGCTCGAGCTTTCCGGAGGCCTTGATGAAGGCCCTGGCCTCCCTCGAGCTCGACGGCAAGCAGGCCACCCGCGACCGCCGGATGGCCGATCCGGTGCGCCTGCGCAAGCGTCTTTCGGAGCCCAACTGGGAGCGCCTGTTCGCGGTGTTCGCCGCCCTGCGTCAGGGCTGGACCGTCGAAGAGGTCTCTGCCCTGTCGCGCATCGACCCCTGGTTCTTGCGCGAGATCGAGGCCATCATCGCTCTCGAGACGGAGCTCGGCTGCTGGAATCTCGCCTCGGTGCCTCCGGGTCTGTTGCGCCGGGCCAAGGCCTCCGGCCTTTCCGATGTGCGTATCGCCGGCCTCCTGGGCGCTTCCCGAACGGCGCTGCGCGAGGCCCTCGACGAAGCCGGCATCCGGCGCGTCTTCAAGCGGGTGGACACCTGCGCCGCCGAGTTCCCGGCCACCACCCCCTACCTCTACTCGACCCTCGGCGACGAGTGCGAGAGCAACCCGACGGACCGGCCGAAGGTGCTGATTCTCGGTTCCGGGCCCAACCGCATCGGTCAGGGCATCGAGTTCGACTACTGCTGCGTCCACGCCGCCTTCGCCCTGTCGCGTATCGGCTACGAAACCATCATGCTCAACTGCAACCCGGAGACCGTGTCGACGGACTACGACACCGCCGATCGGCTGTACTTCGAGCCCTTGACCCTCGAGCATGTGCTGGCGGTGGTCGAGCGCGAGCAGCCCGAGGGGGTGATCGTGCAGCTCGGCGGCCAGACGCCCTTGAAGCTCGCCCGTGGCCTCGAAGCTGCCGGGGTGCCCATCTGGGGCACCTCGCCGGACGCCATCGATCTCGCCGAGGACCGTGAGCGCTTCGGTGCCCTGCTCGCCGAGGAGAACATCCTGCAGCCCGAGAACGGCGCCGCCGAGTCCCTCGAAGAGGCCCTCGAGGTGGCGCGGCGCATCGGCTTTCCGGTGATGGTGCGGCCGAGCTACGTGCTCGGCGGTCGGGCGATGGCGATGTGCTACGACGAGCGTTCGCTGATCGAGTACATGGAGCGCGCCACCGACGTTTCCGAAGGGCACCCGGTGCTCCTCGACCGCTTCCTCGAAGATGCCGCCGAGCTCGACCTGGATCTGATCTGCGATGGCGAGACGGCGGTCGTGGCCGGCCTCCTCGGCCATATCGAGGAAGCCGGCATCCACTCCGGGGATTCGGCGGCGGTGTTGCCGCCGCACCGCCTCTTCGATCCCCACCTCGACGAGATGCGCGACATCGCCCGGCGCCTCGCGCTGCGCCTCGGGGTGGTCGGCCTGATGAACATCCAGTTCGCCGTTTACGAAGACCGCGTCTACGTGCTCGAGGTCAACCCCCGCGCTTCCCGCACCGTGCCGTTCATCGCCAAGGCCGTGGGCCGGCCGTTGGTCGACATCGCCGTGCAGACGATGGCCGGCCGGCGCCTCGCCGAGATCGACTTCGTCCGTGAGCCGCCGGTGCCCGGGGTGTTCGTCAAGGCTCCGGTGTTCCCCTTTCGGCGCTTCCCGGGGTTCGACCCTCTGCTCGGCCCGGAGATGAAGTCCACCGGTGAGGTGATGGGGGTCGGTCGCACCTTCGGCAACGCCTTCGCCAAGGCCTGGTTGGGGGCCGGCCAGAGCCTGCCCCTCGAGGGCACCGTCTTCCTCACCGTGCACGATCGCGACAAGCAGACCCTGGCGCCGATCGCGGCGACCTTCGCGGAGCTCGGCTTCGCCCTCGTCGCCACCGCCGGCACCGCCGACTTTCTGCGTCGGGAGGGGCTCGAGGTGGAGACCGTTCTCAAGGTCCACGAGGGTCGCCCCCACGTCGTCGATCGCCTGATCAACGGCGACATCGCCCTGGTGGTCAACACGCCCCTCGGCTCCGAGTCTCACATCGATGACGGGGTGATTCGTCAGACCGCCTTGAAGCACGACGTGCCCTGTGTCACCACCCTGACCGGCGCCCGCGCCGCCGCCGCCGCCATCCGCGCCCTGCGCGACGACGGTCTGGGGGTGCGCTCGCTGCAGGACCTCACGGCGTCCGTCACGCGGGCAGCGGAAGCCTGAGGACCTTGGCGGCAGTGCAGGGCTTGCGCGGCTGCTAAGCTGCCCGCAGCAAGCCTTCCCGCAACCGGCTGTTGGTCTCAAGGGGTGAGGAGCCCGCCATGGACACGGTCATCTTCAGCTTCGGCGTCGTCCTGTTTCTGCTCGGCCTGATCGGCCGCGTCGAGGCTCGTGAAATCAAGGTCGGCACCGATCAGGTGCCGGCACGGGTGATCGCTGCCGTCATCGGGGTGGTCTTCACGCTGCTGGCCCTCGGAAGGAGCGGCTATCTCAGCCAGGAGGTGCCCGTGGCGGCAGATTCGCCTCCGCCCACGGTCTCCTGGGAAGGAACCTGGAACACCGCCTGGGGTACCTCGATCAACGACACGCCGAGCAACATCGTGGTCGTCTTCGAGACTGCGGCGGCGGGGGAGGTCGTCGGCAGCTACGAGTACCTCGATCCCGAGCGTCAGCAACCGGTTCGTGGTCGCATCGAAGGTCAGGCGTCGGGAGCGCGACTCAACGCCACCTGGGAAGAGCGCGGCGAAGGCACCCTCGCCACCGGCAAGCTCGAGTTCCTGGCCTTCGCCGACGGCGCCTCCTTCGTCGGGCGCTTCTTAGATGCCGGAACCCCGGAGTCGAAGCTCTGGTGGACCGGCGAGCGGGAGCAGGACTGAGGGCTTTCTTTCGGGAGAGTGAGGTCCCCCTTTATCGCGGTCGCGCCGTGAAGATTCCGTAGTGAGAGCTCTCGATATCCCGTTGCTCGAGCTCGAGAGCTTCGCGGAGAATTGGTGCCACCGCCGGATGCTCGAGGGTGCTTCCCCGCAGGGCTGAAACCAAGGGGGAGAGAATTTGTCCTCCATAGAGTTGCCGATCGATGATCTCGAAACGTTCTTCGAGCATGGTGGGGATTTCTGAGGACCGGATCATCTCCGTAGGATCTTCCATGGCGATCGGTGGCCAAACCTCTGGGGTTCGGCGAAATCGCTCGGGGATTTGCGCAAACAACTCGCGTGCCGTGATCAGGTTCTGGTCGGACCACTCCCCTCGCGAAGGTCCGATGTATTCGTCGACGTAGAGAAGTCCTGGCTCGCTACCGTTGAGAACCCTGGCGGCGCCGTCGAGGACTCCTTCCAGATCTTCGATGTGGTGGAGACTGCCGTGGAAGAACACCAGTCCATAGGATGCCGATGGCTGGCGGCCGAGCCAAGTCGAAGCGTTCTCGAGGAAGTACTGGACCCGCTCTGACAGTCCGGATTCGTCGGCGAGCCTCCGCGCTTCGTCCAGGGAAGCAGTGCTGACATCGACGCCGTGTACCTCTCGGGCCGCCTGCAGATTGGCCACGCCTCTTTCGAGGTCTCCGGTACCGCAGCCGATCGAGAGTGCTCTTTCCGCCGGGCAAGGCAGTCCGTCGAGAAACCTGGCGATGAAAAGCACCGCCGGATCGCCACTCAGGCGCTGATTGATGTCCTGCCGCAACTCGGGAACGGCCAGCCAGTAGCGAATGTCGTCAGTTGGCGCAAGATTGTGCTGATCCCAATAGGCTGCGGATTCTTCGATATCGGAGTGGGTCATGGCTACCGTCCGAGGTCATTGTTCTGGTGGTTTTAGAACAGGCACGGTTTTCGAGGAAGCCGAGTCTTCAGCCTGGAGTAAGTCAAGTCCCCGGGCAATCTCAGGGCAGGCTGGTGATCCTCAAGACCGGTCGCCTGCTCGGACTCTGGTTCTCTCGGCTTCCAAGGAAGCTCTCGGCGTCGGTGTTTGTCGAGAGCCCGATCGTGAGGAGGCCATTGCCTTGCACGAGAGGAGTGACGTCGAGCTCGTGGGCACCCCAGCGGATCAGGTCGTAGCTGACCGAGTGCTGGACGTAGGGCCCTGAAGGCGTCATGTTCCAAGTGAGACTCTGCTCGTTCCACGACGAATCCGGAACGTGCCAGACCCTGATCTCGGGGATATCGACACCGTCGGACTCCGACAGGATGAGCTTGGCTGAAGTGACCGGGCCGGAAAGCCCGGTGACGTGGAAGCGGACGAAAGACCGTCGCCCGAAGCCACTACCTGGACCGCGAATCGAGAGATTCGGCCGGAAGCCTCCGAGAGCTGAATCAGGGTAGAGTTGTTGGGCGTAGCTGTCGGCCTCAGGGTAAAAATCCGTGGTCGTTCCTGCGGGGTTATTGTTGACCGTAATCACCCGCTCGGCAAGGGACCTAGCATTGCCGTTGTCGGCTTCCACGGCGAGAGTGTGAAGGCCGTCCACAATCGCGCCGGAATCAAAGGATGCGCGCCAGCCAATGTCCGGACACAAAGGGTCGCCGGAACCGATTCCGTCACAGACCTCTGGCCTCGGGCCTCTACTCCAGGTTGCGTTGAGAACGAGAGGTTGGCCATTGATAGTGAACACCAAGTCTTCGATTCCGCTGGGGTCAGAGGCCCAGCCTTCCAGGGTCACTTGAGGACCAGAGACTACTTGGTTCTGCTGTGGCCAGTCGATGACCAACAGTGGACGCGGTCCGCTGGAGTTGTTCGCAATGACGATTTGTCGTTCTACAACCGAAGACGATCTCCCGTCATCTGCCTCTACGCGAAGGGTTTTTGGTCCGTCGGCGAGAACCGACGAGTCGAAGGCAGCTGTCCAGCCAACCCAAGGGCAGAAGGGATCCCCTATCGGGTGACTGTCGCAGACATCCTGGCGTCCCGTCCAGGTGAGCGTTGAGTGGAGGGTTAAAGGCTGGCCGTCGATACTGAAGGTCACTCCGTCCTGCCTTTGCACGCCATCGGTTGCCGTCGCCCAGCCCGTTAGAGAGACGATTTCCGTCACGGTCGCGTCCTGAATGGGCGCAGCGATGTGAAGTAGCGGCGGTGGATCGGAGTTCTGGACCGTGATCTGAACGGGGCTCGAAAGCGCCCGATTTTCACATCCATCGATGACCCGAACCCGCAGCTTATGCAGCCCGTCTGGAAGGTTGGTCGTGTTCCAGCTGAATGAGTACGGGGGAGAGCTATCGCTGCTGTGAAATTGACCATCGATCAGCAACTGGACTTTCGTCACCACCCCGTTGTCCGAAGCGTTGACTCGAACCGTTGTCGTGCCGGCGACGGTGGAGCCCTCAGAAGGTGAAGTGATGACTGCTGAGGGGAGAACGGAATCGCTACAGACCGAATTATCGACGATGATGTCGCGGTGAAGGGGTGTCACCCAGCCGTTGGAGTCGAAGGCAATGATCTGCAGCTCATGGGCTCCATCGGCCACGGTCGTAGTGTCCCATAGGGCCGTGAAGCCGCTGTTTGGATCACAGGCGAAGTGATTCCAGCCGAAGGGTGGCTGACAGGCTGCAGGGTTGTGCAAACCGAGATTGAGCTGGGTTAGAGGGATCTCCGCGCCGTCGACGCTGGCCTTCAGGATCGGCACGCCGGCGTAGTCGACTGCCCATCCGGAGAGCCGGACAGTGCCGCTGAGGACAGTGCCCGGACCGGGATCGGTCAGCGCGACCAGAGGACCGAGGCCGTTGGCCGGGGCGCTCGCTAGGGCAAACTGGTCACATTGCCAAGAGCAGTGGGTCGAGATGATATTCCCTGCCCCGTCCTTCACAGTGACGCAGGCCCAGCCGCAGTGAATCCAGGGTCCGCCGGGTACGTTGGGTTGGTTACAGGCGTCGGGCGTCCGCAGGCAGAGGTCGGCGCCTGCACCGTCGATGCGAGTCTCCGATCGAGGGTCTTGACCTGCCTCACGCGGAGTCAGGGGATCGCAGGGGCTGGTGTGGCCTGGCGCGGGCTCCTCACTATGGCAGCCTGACTCCTCGTCATTGATGTTCTTTGCGAGCTGGGCGGCTGCCGGTGTAACGCCGAGGAGATGAGCGTCTACGGGATCGATGGAGGCCTGCATTACTGAAGGGCCGGAGCAGCCCGTCGTCGCATCATGATCGAATCCCAGGGCATGTCCTAGTTCATGGGCAATGAGCTTGCGGCCCCATGGCGTTGAGAAATTTATTTTTCCATTGGGCCCTGGGATGCAAGGTAGGTTGCCGGCGTCTGTTGAAGGGCATCTTCCGTAAAGTTCTAGGGAGTTGTCTTCAGGGATCCACTTTGCAGCGACGAGTTTGCTCGTTCCGGCAATGGCCTCAATGTAGGCCCTCTCGTTTGGGAGGTAATTGAGCTGGATCGAGCTACGGTAGGTCATTCCGTTCTGGCCGCCCTCGAGAGGAGGCCGGGTTCCTTCCCAGTCGACGTTAAAGCTCGGGAATCCCCGATAGGGGGAACTTTCTTCCTGAGGACATGCGTCGTTCCATTCGTTTGCACCGGTCTCGACATCCTGGAGGTCGAGAAAGTTGGTCGATCGGGCTTCTCCGTTCGCGTAGATTGTGACTTGGTGAATGCCGGCGTATCTATTGCCGAGAAAGGGGATCGTATTGCCTTCTTCCAGAGAGGTTCCCCTCGGGCAGAAGCTGGGCTGGCCGGCGGCGCAAAAGGTTATTGAGCAAGCTAAGATACCGACAGCCGGAGATATGGAACGCATCATGGAGTCCTCGGCATATCTCGCATCAAAACGCTGGGCCCTTCACGCAGGGAGTCGGTGAGCCAGTAGATCGATCCGTCTTCGGATGGCAGCACTGTGACTTGGTGCAGGAGGCGATTGCTTGGTTCGAAGTGTTTCGCGGCGACCACGACGGTGTCGCCGATCTGAGGTCGATATTGATTTCGAATCGGGAAGGTACAGAGCTTTCGGCCTTCGAAAGTGAGAGATCCGCCGGTGTCGAGAAATAGAGCTTGCTGTGGATCTTGGTCGGACAAGTCCCCCTTGATCACTTCGAGGATGTCGACGACAACGATCCGTTCGACGCGCGAGCGATGGCAGTTCCAGCCGATGCGATCACTTCGAACTTTGGCTGTGAGGAGGATCTTGGCGGTCTGGACCGTATTCGAGATCTCTGCCTCGCGGTCTACTGTCGAATCATCACGGCGCGATCCAACAAATGAGCACCCTTGTTTTGGTAGCCCTACGTACCAGGTCTCTGGTGACGTCGCCATCTTGTGAAAATCGGCGGATCTCGAGAGAGCCCTCAGGCAATAGTCGTCGGCGGGGAGCTCGTCCCTTGGTACTTGGTCGATCAGGTCCCCCGAAATGAAGAGCGCAGCCCCTGTTTTTTCTTCGAGGTTCCAGAGCGTGTGCGGTGGTTCGAGAGTGAGAGGGGATTCGGTCTTCGATTGAGAGCCAGCGTCGAGCGGCGGTGCGATACGCGCACCCGAGGCTGATGCTTCGCCGAAGGCCGAGGATGTGAGTAACAGAATCAGGAAGTAGCCAGTCATAGGGCGGTTCCCACGGTCTCGAGGTTCAGTTCGGACAGCGGTTGACTTTGCGGTGCTTTTCGCTGTTGAGCAAATCATATCCTGTTGGCGAGTACCATTCACCCGATGGTGAAGAGCTCGAGGTTGGAACCTACACTCTCGCTGATGAGCCTGTGAGCCGCCCGAGCTAGAATTCCGACCATGACCTGGAAGAACCCCATCCGCCCGGCGCTGTTCGATTTCCTTCGCGAGCTCAAGGACAACAACAACCGCGATTGGTTCCAAGCCAACAAGAAGCGCTATGAGGACGATGTCAAGGCACCGGCGTTGCAGCTCATCAGCGACTTCGGTCCGCGGCTCGAGACCGTCAGCCGGCACGTCGATGCCATCCCCAAGGCAGTTGGCGGTTCCTTTTTCAGGATTTACCGCGACGTTCGTTTCTCCAAAAACAAGAGCCCCTACAAGACCCACGCCGGGATTCACTTCCGCCACAAGCAGGCGAAGGACGTCCATGCGCCCGGTTTCTATCTCCATCTCGAACCCGGCCAGGTGTTCTTCGGGGCCGGGATCTGGCACCCGGACTCGGCGACCCTGAAGCAGATTCGCGGCGCCATCGTCGAGCGGTCGGCAGCCTGGAAGAAGGCGGCGTCCCACTACGGCGAGGACAGCGGTTTTCAGTTCGAAGGTGATTCTTTGAAGCGTCCGCCGCGGGGCTTCGATGGCGACCATCCCTTGATCGAGGACATCAAGCGGAAGGACTTCATTGCGGTGACCCGGTTCACCGAACGCCAGGCCACCCAGTCCACGCTGCTCGATCGTCTGACGGAGCTCTGCAGTCAGGGGGCGCCCCTGATGAGCTTTCTCTGCCGCGCCGTCGACGTGCCCTTCTAGCAGGCTGCTGAAAAAGTCGCGTTGCGACTTCTTTAGCGCCTGCTGATTGCTTCAGGGGGGCTAGAGGCGCCCCCCTCGGCCGCGCGCACATGTCGCGCGCCCTCACCCCCGTCCTCGGCGGCTTTGCCGCCGCCTCGGGCTTCGCCCTCGGAGGCCTCCTGCTGAGTAGCAGGCGGCTTCTCCTGGGCAAAAGGGGCTCGCGCGCCGCTAGAAGCCGGTGAAGAGGTCGAGCTCGGCGGCCGTGAAGTTGAAGTAGAACCACCAGCCATCGTCGCCGTCGAGGGAATCGAGATCGCTGACCGCGGCGCAGTTGCCGGTACCTCCCGGCAGCAGCACCGAGAGCGGCTGACCGCCGACGATGGGAAAGTCCGCCGGCAGGGTGATGGCGTCGGCGTCGCTCTGCAAGAGAAAGCCGCTCAGCAGACCGTCGGCCAGCGTCTCGGTGCCGGCGAAGACGGTGGTCGCGCCGATGCGACCCTCTTGCAGCGGCACATTGATGCCCTGGACCTCGAGGAACAGGGTCCGCGGGCGACTGGAGAAGCAGGGATTGGTGGGCTCCGCAATCGCCGGTGAGTAGCCGCCGGTGGTGCCGGTCACGACCTCGAGGCAGGTTGCCGGCCCGAACTCTTCGCCATCGTAGTCGGCGGCGGATCCGCCGCTGACCTGGAAGCAAGACAGCGGATCCGGTGGGGCGTCGCACCGGCCCGGATCGAAGTTCAGGCGGGCCGCCTTAGCACCGAGGTCGAAGGGGCGAAAGATCAGCAGCGGATTGAGATCGAGGAAGCCATCGCCGTCGCCGTCCCCGCCGAGGGCGGTGGCGACCAGCTCGTTGAAAGCCGGCGCGATGTCGAACGGTACCGGACCGTCGGTGACGTCGAGGCAGCCGAAGGGACCGGCGTCGACGAACAGGTGGGGATCGCGCAGATCGAGGTCATCGAAGCGGTAGACCCGCTCCGGAACGCTCAGGAACGAGGTCCAGGCGGAGAGATCGCCCGAGTCGAAGGCGTCTGCGAAGAGCAGCTGGGCGCTGGCGGAAGAGCCCGCCGACAGCATGAGAGCGAGGGCGATCAAGACGGGCAGAACAGCTCGCATGGGGGCTCCTCTCGAGGGCATGGGCCGTGAGAAGGTCAGGTCAACTGGCGATACCGTTGCGGGTGGCGGCGACCAGAATCTGCTGATTGATTGGAATCTGGTAGAGGAAGTGCTGGCGCAGCTCCGGATCGAGGCGCCCGGCCTTGCGCAACAGTGCATCGTAGGCTCGCTGCAGGAACGGTAGGGGGTTCTTGCGGGCGTGGCCGCGCTCGGCCATCCATTCGAGGGCCCGGAACATGCGGTAGTCGAGCCGCTCTCCCTGCTCCGGATACTCCTCCCGGGCGAGGAAGTCGCCGAGCTCCTGAATCAAGCCATCGACGATTTCGGTGCGTTCCTGGGTGATCGCCGTTTCCACCAGCCAGGCGCGGTCGAAGGCCGCCGCCAGCGGATCGTCGAAGCGCTGATGGAGCTGCAGGCCTTTGAGCAGATGCGAGTGGGCTTCCTCGGTGCGCCGACGGGCGAGCTGGATGCGACCGAGAAGCCTCTCGGCGCGGCCCCCGAAGGGACTGTCCGGCAGCAAGTTGAGGCGAAAGCTGGCCTCGCGGGCTTCCCGCAGGGCATCCTGCGGGCGGTCGAGGTCGAGGTGGTTGACGGCTACCGCCAGTCGGGCGAGGGCCTCGCCGAGCTCGTCGCCGGCCTCTTCCCGCAAGGCGAGGGCTTGGCGCAACGGCGCCGAAGCGGCGGCGAAGTCGCCCAGTCGGCCGAGGATGCGGCCGAGGCCGAGCAGGACGTAGGAGAGCTCCGACCGGTCGCCTAGCGCGCGGGCTCCCTGCTCGGCGGCCTGATAGTGCAGCAGGGACTCCGAGTAGCGTCCCATCGACAAACAGACGGCGCCGAGGGCGGTGAGAGAAGCGATGGTCGGCTTGCCCGAGTCTTCGGGCCGCTCGCGACGCTGCTTGAGGGCTTGCAGATGATGATCGTAGGCCTTGTCCAGGCGGTGTTGGCGCAGGGCGATATTGCCGAGATAGAAGCGGCAGGTGGCGGTGAGGGACTCGAACCCGGGCTGGTCGATGGGCTCGAGCACCTGCTCCAGCAGGCGCTCGGCCTCGTCGAAGCGTTGCTGCTCCATCAGCACCCGGCCGAGCTGGAGCAGCAGGGCGGCCTTGCCCGCCTTGTCGGTGGTGCGCGACGAACGCAGGGCCGACTGCAGGGTTTGTTCGGCCTTGTCGAGGCGGCCTTCGCGGCGGTCGAGGTCAGCCTTGAGGCGGGCCAGCGCCAGCAGCGTCTCGGGGCTCGCCTCGGCCTGCTGCAGGGCCAGGTGCATGGCGTGCTTGAGCTCTTCCGCCAGGCCTTCAAGGTTGGCCGTCTGGAGGGCGATTGGCAGCAGCGTCATGAGCAGCTCGAGCTCGGTTTCCGAATCGCCCTTGCGGCTGCGGTGGGCGACCACCTCGTGGGTGAGGGCGGCGAGCAGGTCCTCATCCGTTGCCGGTCGGTCGCTGGAGTTGATGGCGTCGCGTCGCTGCCGGGCGACGCGCAGCAAGATCGGAACTCCCTCGGCGCTGCCGCTGACCAACTGATAAGCCTGCCAGCGAGCGCGGTCGCTACCGGAGAGCTCGACCAACAGCTCGCCCACCGCGTGGCGGCAGGCCACCGGATCGTCGAGGGTGCGCCGCAGGCTGTCGCCGATCCCGCGGCTGGCGAACTGCAGACCCTCGCCCCAGGGGGATTCTCGAGCTTCCAGCCATCCGGCCTCGAGGTAGGACTGATACCAGTTCTTGGGCCCGCCGGCCGACCCCAGAATGCTCGCCGCCGAGCGCAGCTCTGAAGATGGGACGGCAAAGGCCGAAGCGGCCAGCAGGCGAAGGGGCACCGCGTGGCCGACCCGCAGCGCCTCCGCCTCGACGTGGGCCACCAGGCGATCCGAGGGCCGAAACCGCACGTCGTCCTCGCCGCTGAAGAAAAAGGAGCCGTAGATCTGGCGCAGGAGCTTGGCGTGGATGAGGGCGGCGAGGCCTTCCTCGAGCACGAAGGGAACGCCGCCGGCGGACTCGAGGAGGTCCTGATGCACCGCTTCCGGCAGGGAAAGGCCCGAGAACAGGCTTTCCGTGACCTCGTCCATCTCTTCGGCTTCGAAGGGAGGCACCTCGACGGAGCGCACCTCGTCGGGCCAAGCGACTTCGCCGCGGCCCACCAGGACGAGCTGGAAAGAGCTCACGGAACAGCCGGCAGCGAGCTCGGCGAGGAGCGCCAGGTCGTCCTGCGAGGCCCGTTCGAGGTCGTCACAAACCAGGGTCAGGGGATGCTGGCCGCGGGAGGCGTGAGTCTCGGCGATGCGCCGTAGAAGCTGTGCCACCATCGTGGGCGAGAGGCCGTCGCCGGAAGCCTCGCGCCCCATCAGCTCCAGTCGACGGCGGGTGGTGAGCTGGTTGATCAGGGTGCCGAGCTCGACGCGCTCGAGGCCGTCCGTGAGCTGGAGCAGGGCACGCGCCAGTTGCGCCGCCAGCGGCGGCACCGCCGAGCGGCCGGCCGGGACCACCACCCGAACAATGCGGCGGCTCTCCGGGTCCAGGGCCTCGAGAACCGCGCGAGTCTTGCCGCAGCCCATGGCGCCTCGAACTCGGACCACCGCCTGGCCGAGGGCATCCTTCAAGGCCTCCACCAGCTCGGGCCGATGGGCCGAAGCGAGCTTGCGGCCGAGCAGGTTGGGATTGCGCCACAGGCGATGGGTTTGGCTGACGTGGCCGAGTCGAAACAGCGGCACCGGCCGACCGGAAGCTCCCACCAGGGGATCGACCGCCTCCGCCTCGCGCCGAATCTCGAGGGTCTGCACGGCGCGGCCGGTGAGGTGGACCTGTCCGGGTGTCAACTGCGGAGGCTGGCTGATCAGGTCTTCAAACAGGCGGTCGGCGACCACCGTGATGCGATCCGATCCGACCCGAACGGTGCCCGGAGTCACCAGCATGGTGGCTTCGGCGCCGCCACCGCTCTTCGGCCGGCGGGCGGCGGCGGCCAGAAATCGTGCGTAGGAGGTGGCGGTGTCGAGCACCGCCGGATCGCCGGCCGTCGGCACCACCGCGATCAGCCCGTCGCGTACCGCGTAGACCCCGGAGTCGGGGCCCAGGGAGGCGGTCAGATGGTCGACCAGAGCGGCCCACACTTCGGGTTCCGATTGCGGCCAGAGATGGAGCAGGCCGGCCGGCAGAACCCGCTGCGGCTGCGGGTCTTGGCGACTTTCGGGGGCTTCGAAGCTCGCGGAATCTACGGCGTCGATCAAGTTCTGTTACCCTATGCTTTCGGGCCCAGGGCGTCACGCCCGCCCTCGAAAATTCCTTCCCTGAGCTTCGAGTTTCCACTCCGCTCGCCGAAAAGCAACCACGACGGGGATGTACCCATGACCACCCGAAGCCTGATGAACCGTCTCTACTACTTCACCATCGAAGACGAGAGCATGCTCTCGGAAGCCTTCTCGCGATTCGACAGCGAGATATATGCCATTACCTATAAGGTAACAGGCACCGACGATGTCTTCGTCACGACGTCCGAGACCAAGGACGCCATGGACCGTTACGATGTCCCCTACAACCTCCTGGCGACTGAAACGAGCGACCGAATCTCGCTGCTCCACTCCCCCCTGTCGAAGGAAGAGCTGGGAGACTTCGAGGAGCCGATCAAGGCCTTGGCGTTGGCTTTTCGGGCCATCGCTTTGGCGTGTGTCGGGGTCAACGGCGAGAGCAATTTAGGCTTCGATTTAAGCAAAGGCACCAAGAACTTCACCTATTTTACCGCGCCCGCCGGTCATACGTTCATCTGGCGTCTTTTTCATGAGCGCGACGAGGCGGTGAAGTTCCTCGACAAGCTGACCATGGGCGACCAGAAAGCCCTCGAGTGGGCCGAGGGAATTCCGCTGGCGTCGTCGAGCGAGCTCAAGACCTACCACTAGCGTCATCCCTTGAATCTGCCCTTCGAGGAGGAAACCTACTCGGTTTCGCAGCTCTGCGAGGAAGTTCGCGACTTTCTCGCCCAGGGCTTCTATTCGGTGTGGGTGGCGGGAGAGGTGCAGCGGCTGCGCGAGAGCCGTCGCGGCCACGTCTACTTCGAGCTGGTCGAGAAGGACGGCCGCGAAGGGATCCGCGGCAAGCTCGAGGCGGTGCTCTGGGCCGGCGATCGGCGCCGCCTCGGCCGGAGCGCCGAGCCCCTCGCCGAAGGGGTGGAGATTCGCGCTCGGGGCAATCTCGACTTCTACGCGCCCTCTGGGCGCCTGCAGTTCGTCCTGCGCGAGCTCGACCCGCTCTACACCCTCGGGCTCCTCGAGCGCCAGCGCCGCGCCACCCTCGAAGCTCTGGCGGAGGCCGGCTTGCTCGAGCGCAACGCGGCGCTACCCTTCGCGACCTTGCCCCTCGACGTGGCCCTGATCACGTCCGCCGACAGCGCCGCCTACCACGACTTTCTCGCCACCCTCGATGAAAGTGGCTACGGCTTTCGCGTCACCCTCCTTCATGCGTCGGTGCAGGGTGTGGGAGCCGAGGAGGAGCTGGTGTCGGCTCTGCGCGCTGCCGGCGAGCTGGCGCCGGACTGCATCGCCCTGGTGCGTGGCGGTGGAGCGCGCAGCGATCTCGCCGCCTTCGACCACCGGGCGGTGGCCGAGGCGATCGCTCGCGCCCCGGTGCCGGTGCTCACCGGACTCGGTCACGAGATCGATGTCGCGATCGCCGATCTGACGGCCCATACAGCCCTCAAGACGCCCACCAAGGCGGCCGAGTCGCTGGTTGAGCGGGTCGCCGAAGCCGATGCTCGTCTGCTGCGCCTGGAAGAGATGATCCCGCGCGCTGCCGGTGAGCGCTTGCGCGAGCAGAGGGACCGATTGGCGAGGGCCGGCCGAGCGGCCGAGGTGGCTCGCTGGCGGCTGGTGCGGGCGGGCGACCGGTTGGCCGAGATCGGTCGGGCCCTCGAACGGGAGTCGTGGAGCCAGCTCCGGGCCGGCGGTCAGAGTCTCGCCGGTTTCGAAGATCGCTTGCGGCGCCCCTTGCCGGCCCTCTTCGAGCGTCGCCGGCAGCGCCTCGAAGAGCTCTCTCGGCAGCTCCTCCGGGGGGCTCGCCAGCGCTTGCGGGAAGCCTCTTCGGAGCTGCAGGGCATCGAGCGCCTGTGCGATCATCTGTCGCCGCGCCGCACCCTCGAGCGCGGCTTCAGCATCACCCGCGACAGCCGCGGCCGAGCGTTGCGCTCGCCGCAAGAGATCGCCGCCGGAGAACCCTTGGTCACGACCCTGGCGCACGGCGAAGTGCGCAGCCGGGTGGAGAAGTCATGAGCCAGAAGAGTGCATCCCCAGACAACGCCCCCGACGACCTGAGCTTCGGGGAAGCCCTCGAAGCTCTCGAGGGAATCCTCGGCAAGATCGAGGGCGAGGAGGTCGACATCGACCGCCTCGCCGAGGAGCTGGGCCGCGCCGCCGGCCTGCTCGAGCTCTGCCGCGGCAAGATCCGGCGCGCCGAGGTCGAAGTGCGTCAGATCGTCCAGTCCCTCGAAGAAGAGCCGGAAGACTGACCTTCCTCGGCGCACCATAGATCCGGTTCTAGGGGCCCGGTGCCGGCAAGGCCTCGATGTCGGCGTGGCTTTCCAGGACGAAAGGCGGCTTGCGATAGGTCCAGGTCTCGCCGGTTTCGTTGTCTTCGACCCGGATGATCACCTCGACATCCGTCAAGGAGCCCAGAAAGACCCAGAAGCCGCCGGTGTCGGAGGTCAAGGCCGTCGCCACCGCCGGCCGGCCCTGAGGCGCGACGACGTCCTCGATCTCGATCCGCACCGCGAAGCGCCCCTCGCGCAGGCAGAGGGTCGCCGAGTCCGGGCGGCAAGCGAGTCTCAAGCGACGGGCGAAGAAGCCCGTTTCCACCGGCGGATGAGACGCCATGATCACCGGCTGGACGGCCTGGATGAAGTAGGTCGCTACCAGGGAGCCGAGTCCGGCGAAG
Organism: Acidobacteriota bacterium; assembly: GCA_039028635.1. Taxonomy (NCBI): domain Bacteria; kingdom Pseudomonadati; phylum Acidobacteriota; species Acidobacteriota bacterium. Next base: position 54,135 of record JBCCHV010000003.1, on the reverse strand, counting down.
GCGACATCGACGCCGGACGTGGTCGCCGGTTTCGAGATGGTGGCTCGTCGATCCTCGATTGCAGGGGGTCGGCCGGCGAGATCTTCGCCGGCCGACGTTGCGTTCAGTCTTGTGTCGCTGCCGGCAAGGCCTCCGTGTCGGCGTAGCTTTCGAGGACGAACGGCGGTTTGCGATGGGTCCAGGTCTCGCCGGTGACCGTGTCGTCGACCCGCAGGTTGACCTCGACGTCGGTCAGGGAGCCGATGAAGACCCAGAAGTGGCCGTTCGAGGTCCGGCCGTCGAGCACCTTGACGATCAGCTCGATGTTCTCCGGGCCGAAGAACCAGAAGGCGCCGCTGTTGTCCGAGATCAGGCGGCCGGTGCCGCTGCCGGTGCGGCCGCTGCGTGGGTCGATCCACTCGGCAGAGATTTCGAAGCGACCCTCGGTGACGCACAGCACCTCCGGAGCTCCCGGTGGGCAGTTGCCGTCGGGAGCGCCGACCACCGGGGAGGTCTCCGTCAGCGGCGAGCCGTCATCGACGAAGGCTTCGGTATGGGCCTGGCTGGCCAGCATGCCGTCGGGATTGCCGTAGCGGCGCATCTCGCCGGTGGCCGTATCGGTCACTTCGACCACGTAGGCGAGATTCGAAAGGGATCCGAAGAGAACCCAGAAATGGCCGTTGACGGGCCGGCCGTCGAGCACCTTGACGAGCACTTCGAGGTTGTCCTCGGAAAAGAACCAGAATCCGCCGGTGTCGGAGGTCAAGACCTGAACCGGGCTCGCTTGGCCGTTGCGCAGCACCTGCACCGCGAAGCGGCCTTCGCGTAGGCAGAGGGTGTGGCCATCGGGTCGGCAGGGAAGAGATTCCTGGACCGCGAAAAGGCCCGAGTCAGTCCCATCGGGAAGCAGGATCGGCGCTTCTTGGCGGCGGAACTCGGATCGCACCCACTCGCCACTCGGCAGGAAGTCGAGATCGCCGCCTGCCGTGAACAGGAAGTCTCCGGAGGTGACCTGAGGCGTCCCCAGGGGGTGCCCCTGAGGGTCGAAGGTGCGCGTCGCAAAGCGAGTTTGCGATTCGAAGGGGGCCAGCCAGGAAAGGGCGATGGCGCCGTTGCGGTCGGCGGCAACCCGCGGCATCGTGCGGTCCCCGGTGATCGGGCGGCGATCCGCCGCCAGATAGTCGGTGACCAGTACGCCGTCGGCATCGAGGCGTTGGAAGGTGACATCGCTGGTGGTTCCGAAGCGGCGGTCGGACCAGGCGGCGACGAAGCCCCCGTCCGGATAGGGGGCGAGGTCGAGCTCGTAGCCGGTCGGTCCCGGCTGGGTGCCGCGCAGCCGCTCCGGGCCGAAGCGGCCGTCCGAGAAGATGCGCTGGGAGTAGAGATCCGAGAAAAGGCGGGCTCCGAGCTGGATCGTGTCGACGGCATAGAGGAGCATCGTCGAGTCGCCCTTCATCGCCACCGTGGCGATCCCCACGCCGACGCTGGTGCCGTTGCCGGTCAGCGGTGACGGTCCCGCGATGACGCCGCTGGTCGGATTGCCGGAACGGTCGAGAAAGCGCGCGTACAGGACGCCGGCCAGCGACCAGACCACGGCGAAGCCCTCGTCTCCTCCGGCGGCGGCGATGCTGCTGGGAGCAGCGCCGATTCCGGCGATGTCGAAGGCGTTCCCCGTCGGCTGGCCGCTGGCGTCGAGCACCTGACCCTTCAGGCTGCCGGCGATCAGGTCTTGCCAGACCACCAGTACGGTATTGCCAGAGGCGGCGGCATCGAAGGCCGGCTCGTTGACCGGTGCGCCGAGGATGTTGAGCTCGCCGATGTCGTCCACCAGCACGGCGCGGTTGGCGATCTGCCAGGTACCGGTCGGGAAGGGACTGGTCGGTCGCGCCCATACGGTCACGAAGCCGCCGTTCTCGAGAGCCACGATCCGGCTGGTGCCCTGAACCTGGGTATCGATGTCGAAGGTCTGGCCGCTGGCCGGCCCGCAAAGGGCGAGGGCAAGGGCGCTGAGCAAAAGAAAATGTCGATATCTCATATTACTCTCTCCAATAGATCCTGCGTCAAGGCGAGTTCACGCGCTTCACGGTGCGGGAAGAGCTTCGATGTCGGCGTGACTTTCGAGGCTGAAGGGAGGCTTGCGATAGGTCCACGACTCGCCGGTGACGTCGTCGTCGATGCGGATCTCGTACTCGACGTCGGTGAGGGAGCCGACGAAGACCCAGAAATGACTGTTGGACACGCGACCGTCGAGCACCTTGACGATGAGCTCGAGGTTCTCCGGGCCGAAGAACCAGAAGGCGCCGCTGTTCTCGGAGATCAGGCGTCCGACCCCGAAGCCGGTGCGGCCGCTGCGCGGATCGATCCACTCGACGGTGGCGCGGAAGCGGGCATTGGTCAGACAGAGGGCGGCGTCGGAGAGCGCGGGACAGGCGCCGGGCGGGCTGTCGGGCGCTGGCGCGGCGACGGTCAGGGGTGAGCCGTCGTCGGTGAATGCTTCGGTGTTTGCCTGCGAGGCGAGCGTTCCCTCCGGGTTGGCGAATTGGCGGGTTTCGCCGGTCGAGGTGTCGGTGACGGTCACCGTGTAGGCGAGGTTCGAAAGCGACCCGAAGAGGACCCAGAAGTGGCCGTTGACGGGCCGTCCGTCGAGGACTTTGACGAGCACTTCGAGGTTGTCCTGGCTGAAGAACCAGAAGCCTCCCGTGTCCGACGTCATCGGCTCCGCGGGGGCCGGGAAGCCGGTGGCGTGGAGGTCGTCCTCGAGGGTGACCTGCACCGCGAAGCGCCCTTCTCGCAAGCAGACCGTGTCGAGGCCGGGGCGGCAGGGAAGGGCTCGGCGGATCGCCAGCAGGCCGGTCGGCTGCGGAGGGCCTTGTGGATCGCTGGCCTCGACGAAGGCGGTGAAGAGGGCCTCGCCTTGGCGATCGAAGGTCACGTTGGCGCCGCTCTCCGCGGTCGTGTCGTAGTTAATCAGGGGGCGGGCCGGACCGAAGGGGTGGGCGAGTGAGTCGTAGGTGCGGGTGAAGATCTTCGAACCTTGGCCCCGGCCGCGCTGCCAGAGGACGATGCAGGCGCCGCCGAGGTCGCAGGCGATGCGCGGTGAGTGAACGTCCGTCGGCTCGGGACCGGGGTCGACCCGCCGCGGGCTGGTCGCGGGTAGGCCGCCGAGGTCGAGGCGCTGGAACCAGATCTCGCGGCCATTGTCGCTGGGGTCGAAGCGGCTGTAGACGACCCCGTAGCCGAGACCGGCGTCGGCGGCGATCGCCAGCTCGAAAGAGCTCTGCACCGGGGCGACGGCGAGCTCGGAGCCGCCGAGGCTCGACCCATTCGCCGTCACCCGAGCACTGCCGAGGGTGGTGAAGAAGTTGGCGTCTCGCCGCTGATCGGAGGAGGAGGCCCCCACCATGCCGTTGCCGTTGGCGGCGAGGCTGGTGAGGTGAGCCCGGCCGCCGACGCCGAAGCCATCGAAGGGGGCGCTGCGGGTGATGCGGTCGCCGACGGTGGCTCCTGAGTTGTCGAGGCGCTGAAAGAAACTGAAACCGCTGCCGGTGGTCCAGACCACCGAGAAGCCATCGGTGTCGGCAGCGAGGCCGATCGAGGTCACCACGCCTCCGGCCGGCACGAGGGAGAAATCGGAGCCGTCGGGGGCTCCGTCCGAGTCGAGGAACTGACCGCGGATGAAGCCCAGGTCGTCGAACCAGGTGACCAGGATGGTGTCGCGGGGCGAGGTCGTGACGGCGATCAGAGGGTTGGTGGTGGGAGGACCGATCTCGTAGCTCGTGGTGCCGTCGAACCCGCGGCTGACGAGCTGCCAGTTCGGGTTGGCGGGGCGGAACCACAGCGTGACGAAGGAGTCTTCGGCGGTGCGGACCGACCAGCTCTGGCCCTCGAGCTGGGGATCGAGGCGTCGAATGTCGTCGGCGGCGAGGCCGGAAGTCATGGCGCTCAGAAGAAGCAGAAGGCAGAGGAAGTGTCGCGGTTTCATCAGAAGTTCTCCCAGGGACTCACCTAGCAAGCGAACGTCGAGCATCGAGCGGAACTGGGATCGTGGCGAACGATCCCGGGCGATCTATGAAAATGTCGTAGCGACATATTAGGATTGTCTCGAACCGGCTGTCAAGGGGGAAAGACCCTGCCGTGAATCTTCCATCGCAACCGATAAAGCGTTGATTAATTTGTCTTCTTCGCCTGCTTGCGAGACGGTGCTCGAGGGGCGAGTGGGTTGGCCGGCAGAAGACCGCGATCGGGTTACCTATGGTCTATGGACATGGCGATGCGTCGAAGTGACCGCTCAGGCCGAGGTGTGAACCTGCCCTTGGCCGCCGACCGCACCCGCGGTGGGTGCGGTCGGCCGGAGGGACTCTGGAGAGTCTTCAACCGGTCGCTGCGAGGTCGAGCGCAGGGACGCGGCAGGCCTTCTCTTCAGTAAAGCGGCGGATCTGCCGGCAGTGCAAAGGTGTCGGCATGGCTTTGGAGGGTGAAGGCGGGCTTGCGGTGGGTCCAACTTTCGCCGGTGAAGAGATCCTGGACCTGGAGCTCGACCTCGACGTCCGTCAGGGAGCCGACGAAGACCCAGTAGTGGCCGTTGGAGAGGGTGCCGTCGAGCACCTTGACGATGAGCTCGAGGTTTTTCTCCTCGAAGAACCAGAAGGCGCCGCTGTTTCTGGAGATCAGGCGCCCGACGCCGAGGCCGGACAGGCCGCTGCGCGGGTCGCTCCAGGCAGCGGTGATCTGAAAGCGATCGTTGGTCAGGCAAAGCTGTGGACTGTCGCTTTCGAAGCAGCCGCTGTCGGTCGCCGGGAGCGGGATGTCGTCTCGAGCCGGGGGCTCGCCGTCGTCTGCAAAGGCAGTGGTGATCGCTTGGCTGGCGAGGGTGCCGGCGGGATTCTCGAAGTGGCGTGAGATGCCGGTTTCGGTGTCGGTGACCACCACTGTGTAGGGCAGGTTCGACATCGAGCCGAACAGCACCCAGAAGTGGCCGTTCTGCAGGCGACCGTCGAGCACTTTGACCAGCACCTCGAGGTTGTCCTCGCTGAAGAACCAGAAGCCGCCCGTGTCCGGTGTCAGAACCGTGGCGCGGGCCGGTCGCGGGCCGTCCTCCGTATCGCGAAGGACTCGTACCGTGAAGCGATCTTCTTGCAAGCAGGCATTGGTCAGACTGCGTTGACAGCGGAAGCTCAGGCGCTGGGTGAAGAGGGCCGGTAGAGAGCCGTTGGCCAACGGCGTCGAGCCGTCGAGAGAGGCGTAGTAAGTGGTTTGGACAATGCCCGGGCCGACCCAGGCGACATCTACGCTCCGCTCCGTGGATCCGTCGAGAGGCGAGATGGCAAAGGCAGGGCCGAAGCTTTCGCCCGCAAGTCCGAAGGGAAGCGCTTGCACACGCTGAGCCTCGATCCAAGCGATGACTGCCTGATTTCCACGAGAAGAGAGTCTGGTCTCGAAGATCGGGCTGTCGGTTTCTACGGCGGTATGGATCGGGCCTTGGCGGTGGCCGTCCGCATCGATGAGCTGCCACTTGATCGCACGCGGCGAGGCGCGTCGGATCTCGATCCAGGTCACGACGAATCGGTTGGAAGGTGCGGGTGCGATCTGAGCGCCGAGCGATATCTGCTGGTTGGCAATCTCGGTGAGGGGGCCTGGAGGTCCGGCTGACGGAATTTGGCGGAAATACAGGGTGCCGCGGTTGGTCGGGAACGATTCGGAATTGATGATGAAAGCTGCCACCGTCATGTCGCCGGCCGGCGCCAAATCTACGATCGGATTGCTCACCAAGGGGTCGTTGCCTGCGGGCTCGAAAAGGGTGAGGCGGGCTCCCACGGGATGGCCCGAGAGATCGAAACGTTGGCCATAGAGGTGGCCATTCCGGGTGCTCCAGGCGACCGTGAATCCGCTGGTGCTTCCGGCAACCGCAAGGTGGCTGCTGGGACTGGTTCCTGGGCGGAGGATCTCGAACGTGTTGCCGGTGGGTTCTCCCGCCGAGCTCAGCACATGACCCCGGATCGAGAACGGGATCTGGTGCAACCACGCGACCAGTATGTGATCCCCGCTACGAGCGGCGTCGAATCTGCTCTCGGACGCTGGGCTGCCGAGGGTGAAAATCGGTCCGAGAGCACTGCCATCGTCAGTGATGGCCCGAGTCTCGAGCTGATAACGCCTTTCCACACTGGGGTTGGTCGCCAGACGGGACCAAACGGCGATCGAAAGATCGTCGTCCATCGGTATCAGGCGACTTCTGAAGGTCTCGTCTCGGGTGAGCTCGAGGACCTGGCCCAGCAGGGACAAGGGAATCAAACAGAGGGCAAAACAGAGGATCGTTCTCTTCACGGCAAACCACTCCCACGATCAACATCGTTGATGGAAACGGTTTTGCTGAAGGAACAACAGGAGCTGCAAGAAATGTTGCGCCAACATCGTTGCATGTCTTCCCGCTTCGGGTCAAGAATGCTCCGTCTCAGAACTTCAGTGGTGGTTGAGAAGGGCCCTCGAGGGAGATCGGTTCGGGAGCTCTATCTCGCTTCTTTCGAGTGTCTTATGATCTCGTTCTGGAGGTGTCTCGAGGCCTGGCTTGGGGCATGTCGGTGCAAGGGACTCGGTGTGCGGGAGTGACTGTCGTATGATGCCAGGACATAAATCTCGGGACGAGAGAGCTGTCGGCTCTCTTGCCGTCCGCGCCTAGGGGGCCGACCATCAAGAGAGAGACCGCCGGTCCTTGCTACAGTCACTCAGCTAGTAGGTTGCTGAAAACTCATCGGCAAGCTGCTTCCGGGCCCGTAGGGGCCCGGCGGCGGCGCAGCCGCCGCGACGGGAGAGGAGGCCCAAGAACCGCGCTTCTTGGGCCGGAGGGGCGCGTAGCCCCTCTCGGAAAAAAACAGCTAGCAGCGCTGGAGATCCGCAAGGCGGACTTTTTCAGCAGCCTGCTGGCAGGTTGCTAGCCAAGTTCCTGAATTCGAACCCAGCCGTTTCTCGAGGCCGGAGATCCGTGATGAAACCAGCTCGTCTGAACCGCGTTCTCGTCGTCTGCCTTCTCGCCGGACTGTCCGCTCTCGCGCCTGCCCTCGGCCAACTCACCCCTGCCGACGGTGAGATCGAGGTCAGCAGCGAAATCTCGGGGGTCGTTCTGGGACCGACGGCGGCACGCAACGGTCGCGGCGAGGTGGTGGCTCTGTGGAGCGGTCAGTGCGGAGTCCCGGGCCTCTGTGCGCGGGCCTACGATGCCGCCGGAGCCGCCCTCGGTGGGGAATCGTCACGCTCCGTCAGCACCAGCGCATTCGAAGAGATTCCGGCGACGGCCGTCACCCTCGGGGGCGAGCAGATCGTCGTTTGGTCGCGGACCTCGGGAGCCTTCACCGGCGACATCGTGGCGCGGCGCTTCGACCTTTCCGGCAATCCTCTCGGAGCGGAAACGCTGATCGCGTCGCAGGTAGGGCGGCTGCTGGCCAGCCCTGACGTCGCGGTCACTCCCGGTGGGGCCTTCGTGGTGGTGTGGGAGAACCTGCGCTTCGAAGGCTTGGTGGGCGATGTCCCCCTCTACACCGGCGTCGCCATCGAGGGTCGGTTGCTGAGCGCCGCGGGCGGACCGGTGGGAGCGGTGTTCCGGGTCGACGAGGCGGCGCCGGACATCGTCAGCAAGCCGAAAGTCGCGGTGACTCCGAGCGGCCGACTGGTGGTGGCCTGGCAGAGCTTCGACTTCGACCTCGACGGCGACGACGTCCTGGTGCGCTGGCTCGATGCCACCGGTCAGCCGCTCGCCGGCGAGTTCGTCGTCCACCTGCAGAGCGACGGTATTCAGGACTCTCCCGACATCGCTGTCGCCGGCAACGAGGAGGCGATGGTCACCTGGGAGAGCCGTTCCGACTCCGGCACCGGTCCCGGGATCTACGCCCGGCGAGTCTTTGCGACCGGGCCCGTCGGTCCGGCCGAGAACCGCATGTCCCTGGGCGGCGATGCGCAGCGCAGCGCTCCCGCCGTCGCCGGTGACGACAGTGGCCGCTACTTCGTGGTCTGGCAGGAAATCGCGGTGCAGAACGGCAACATTCTCGGCCGCCTGGTGAGCTCCGAGGGGGTTCCCCTGGGGACGCCGGTGGCGGTGAGCACCAGCTCCGGCGTCAGCCACACCCAGCCCGACGTCGCCTTCGGCTCGGCCGGACCGATGGTGTTCTGGCAGCGCCGCGACCAGGAGTTTCGCCGCCGCGTGCTGGCGCGCCGCTTCAACCTGCCGGTGGCCGTCGATCCCTGCGAGGCGGGCCTCGAAACCCTTTGCTTGGGGGCCGCGGGCCGCTTCTCCGTCGAGGTCGATTGGCGCAACCAGCGCACCGGCGAAGTGGGCACCGGCAAGGCGATCGAGCGCTCTACCGAGACCGGCTTCTTCTGGTTCTTCAACGCCGCCAATGTCGAGCTGGTGGTCAAGATCATCGATGGGCGGTCGTCGAACGGCTTCTTCTGGGTGTTCTACGGCGCCCTTTCGGACGTCGAGTACACCATCACGGTGACCGACACCGAAACCGGCGAGCGGCGCTTCTACGAGAACGAGGCCGGCAACATCTGTGGCCGGGGCGACACCACGGCCTTCCCGCTGGGGGCCTCGGCCCAGGCTCCGGAGGCTGTTGACGAAACCAGGCCGCAGCTCTTCCACCAGGTGCCGTTTGAGTCCGTGGGCTCGTCCGTGGGCTCGTCGGTGGGTTCGCCGCTGGGCTCTGCGGCCGGGGAGCCCCCGCTCGATCTCGCCGAGCTGGTGGTGCCGCACACGGCGGCCGGCGCCGCGGGCCCCTGCACCCCCGACACGCGTACCCTGTGCCTGCTCGACAACCGCTTCCGGGTGCAGGTCGACTGGCGCAACCATCGCAACGGCGACGAAGGGGTCGCGACGGCGATTCCCTTCACCGACGAATCGGGCTTCTACTGGTTCTTCGATGCCGGCAACGTCGAGCTGGTGGTCAAGATGATCGATGGCCGTCCGGTCACCGGCAAATTCTGGGTCTTCTACGGGGCGCTTTCGGACGTCGAGTACACCATCACGGTCACCGACACCGAGACCGGCAACCAGGCGGTCTATCAGAACCAGGGCGGCAACATCTGCGGCCGCGGCGACACCGAAGCGCTGTAGCAACATCGAGAGAATCCGCGAGGCGGATTCTCTCGGCGCTGCTACGTGGTGTTTTCAGGGGGGCTGGGCGCCCCCCTCAGGCCTTCGCGGCTCGGCTTCGCACATGTCGTTCGCCTTCACCCCCGTCCAGGGCGGCCCCGTCCACGGCGGCATGTGCCGCCGCCTCGCCTTGTCGGCTCGGAGACAGGCTGCTGGCGTAGCAGCCTGTCGCTAACTGCCGTTGCTGTTGTGGTTAAGGGTGCCTTACGGCCTTCTGCGCGTGTCGTACGGATTCCCCTCGTCGACGTCGGCGCCAACCGCGCTGCTTCCTCTCGCCGCAATGCGTCGCGGCGGGAGGGGCCTTTTCGATGCTTGCGGGAGCGGTCTCCTTCAGACCTTCAGGGCGGCCTTCTTGACACACTGCGGCATCGGTCCTTACGATCGGCAGTGCCGGACGACTGTGCTTTTTTCTCGCGGCGTCCGATTCAACCCCACTGGGAAGGAGCCGAGCCATGGCAGGGAAGGATGAGACTACAGCGGTGCAGTCCGCACCTGGGACCTTGACCTTCGTCGACGACGTGGCCTGGCTGGTCTTCGATGTGCCGGGAAAGAAGGTCAATACCCTCTCGACGGCGGTGTTCGAGTGGATCGAGGAGCAGGTGGCCCAACTCGAGGCGGAGCGCCCCAGGGGGGTCGTGATCGTCTCCGGCAAGGCCGATACCTTCATCGCCGGCGCCGACATCGACGAGCTCAAGGAAACCGAGACCTCCGCCGATGTGCTTGACCTGCTGCAGCGTGGCCATGCCCTCGGCCGCCGCTTCGAGGCGCTGCCCTGCAAGAAGGTGGCGGCGATCCACGGCGCCTGCCTCGGCGGTGGCCTCGAGCTCGCCCTGTGCTGCGATCTGCGGGTGGCCACCGAGCACCCCAAGACCCGTCTCGGCCTGCCGGAGGTCCAGCTCGGCATCATTCCCGGCTTCGGCGGCACCCAGCGCCTGCCGCGCCTGATCGGGGTCCCCGATGCCCTCGACCTGATCCTCACCGGCAAGCAGCTGCGCGCCAAGAAGGCCCTGCGGGTCGGCTTGGTGGACGCCATCTGCCACCCGACAGATCTCGCCGAGGCCGCCCTCGGGCTGTTGACCAAGGCCCCGAAGGCCAAGAAGGCGAGCTCCAAGAAGCCGCTCGCCAAGTGGGTCGGCGATTTCCTCGCCAAGAGCCCGCTGGGTGACAAGGTGGTGTACCAGCAGGCGCGCAAGAGCGTGCTGGCCAAGACCGGTGGGCACTACCCGGCGCCGCTGGTGGCGATCAACGTCATCAAGGACGGCATCAGCCTGCCCCTCGAGCGTGGCCTCGACATCGAGGCCGGTGCCTTCTCGGAGCTGGTGGTGTCGGACACGGCGAAGAGCCTGATGTCGATCTTCTTCACCAAGAACGAGGTCGAAGGTCGCGCCGCGGCGCTCGCCAAGAAGGGTCGCCCGGTGGAGAAGGTGGGTGTTCTGGGGGCGGGCTTCATGGGCGCCGGAGTGGCCCAGGTGCTGTCCCACAAGGGTGTTCCGGTGGTGATGAAGGATCGCGACCACGCCTCCCTGGGCCGTGGTCTGGGCTATGCCGGCGAGCGCTTCGCCGAGCTCGTCAAGCGTCGCCGGATGACGCCGGAAGCGCGCGAGATCGCCATGGGTCGTCTCTTTGGGACCGTCGACTATCAGCCCTTCCAGCGGGTCGACTTCGTGATCGAGGCGGTGTTCGAGGATGTCGGCATCAAGCACCAGGTGATCCGCGAGACCGAGGCTGCCTGTCCCGACAATCTGATCTTCGCTTCCAACACCTCGACGATTCCGATCACCCAACTCGCCGAGGCCAGCAGCCGGCCCGAGAACTTCGTCGGCATGCACTTCTTCAGCCCGGTGCACAAGATGCCCCTGATCGAGGTGATTCGTCACGCCGGCACCTCCGAGGAAACCCTCGCCACCACCGTCGACGTCGGCCGCCGCATGGGCAAGACCGTGGTGGTGGTCAACGATGGCCCCGGCTTCTATACCAGCCGGGTGCTCGGTCCGTTCGTCAACGAAGCCGCTTACCTGCTCACGGAGGGCGCCCGCATCGACCAGATCGACCGCGCCGTCAAGGCCTGGGGTTGGCCCGTCGGTCCGATGGCGCTGCTCGACGAGGTCGGCCTCGATGTCGCCAGCCACGTGTCGCGGGTGATGGTGGAGAGCTTCGGCGAGCGCGTCCAGCCGCCGCCGGTCTTCGAGCGCATGAGCGCCGACGGCCGCACCGGCCGCAAGGGCAAGAAGGGCTTCTATCGCTATGACGGTGGCAAGGGCAAGCAGGTCGACGAAAGCGTCTATGGCCTGATCGATTGGCAGGAGCGCAAGGTGTCCGACGACGAGATCGCCGAGCGCTGCTGGCTCCAGATGCTGAACGAGACCGCCATGACCATCGAAGACGGGGTGATCGACAACCCCCGCGACATCGATATCTCGGTGATCTTCGGCTTCGGCTTCCCGCCCTTCCGCGGCGGCATCCTGCGCGAGGCCGACCGCGTTGGTCTGGGCAACATCGTCGATCGTCTCGATGCCTATGCCGAGATCCACGGCGATCGTCTGCGCCCGGCCCAGCTCCTGCGCGACATGGCGTCACGGGGCGAAACCTTCCACAAGGACTGACCCGGGCGCCCGGCCGGGCGCCTGCCCGCCGCCCCTTCCAAGGCCGCTCCGAGCTCACTCGGGGCGGCCTTTCTCGCGCTGGCCGCCGTTGCTTCGAGGGGCGGATTCGCGCTCCTATTCCTCTGCCTCAGAGATTCCGTTCCTGAGAGGATTCGCGGAGCATTGCTTCGCTATGCATTTCTGTAATATTTTGCATAATGAGTTTCGATTATGTAATATCAATGCGATCTGTTCGAACAGCAGGCCCAGCTTTCGGAAAGTCCTCGAGCTCGGGCCGACGGAGGGACCGGAGCTCGGGAGCGTGTCCTTGGGATCCGGCCCGCATCACGGTGGTGCCCTCGGCCAAGGCGCTGCCGTGGTTGCGCAGAGAGTGGTTCGAATAAGGAGAAGGCATGTTCAAGAAGACTCATCTGGCGGTTGCCCTGACGCTCGCCACCTTGATGCTCCTCAGCACCGCGATCCTCGCCAACAAGGGCGATCTGAAGCCCGAATTCCCGGCACCCGACCAGTCCGGTGATTGCCAGGAGTATTGCGGTCCGGTGATCGAGGTCGCTCGCCTCGGAACTTTCGAGGCCGAGCTGCGTGGCACCCTCACCGCCCGTGCCGGGCGCGAGTACAACGACAATGGCCGCAAGGCGGTTCCGATCGTCGTCATGGGCAGCGCCATGCGCGGCTATGTCGAGGGCCTTGGCGAGACCATGATCTGGCTCGACAAAAGCCGTCCGCTCACCGGCAGCTTCCTGCGTGAGAACAAGGCCGGAACCAACTTCCCGGCGACCCAGGTGATGAGGTCCCATCTCCTGCTGCGCACCGATGCGCTGCCCGGCCAGACCTTCCGCTCGATCGGGCCCTTCACGGTGGAGAGCCAGGGCATGAAGTACTGGCCGCCGCAGGATGCCGAGTTCGTGCTCGTCGAGCCGGTCGAGTTCGAGGACATCAACGCTCCGGGCGAGGTGGTCGTCCGGCTGCTCAGCGGCGAGGCCGTGGTGGGCAGTAGCTGATGTCGTCAGCCGGGGAGCCGCCGCAAGGCCCTCCCCGGCGGCTCTTCTCCGGATCCACCATCCTGGGTCTGGGAAGGGCCCGTCTCGTGCTGCTCTTTACCCTCGCTCTGGCGATGCTGGTGATCCAGGCGGTGCAGCTCGAGCCCCTCCTGCCACCGACCTATGAGGTGGTCTGGGAAGAAGGCCAGCAACTCCTGCCGGTGGCCGTCTCCGCCGCGCCGGTCACCATCGGCGAAGAGTTCGCCGACGATCTCCCCGATCTCTTGCAGTCGCGCTCGGTTCTCTGGCCGAGAGGCGAAGGCCCCCCTGCGGAGCTTTCCCAACGATCCTCCGATCGGGGGTCTCCGGAAGATTGCGAGCTGTGGCTGCGCCTGTCGCGCCACCACTGGGTGCGGCGAACCTTGAGCCGCTCCGAGCTGGCGGTTTTGGCGATTGCGCCGCCGCTCGCCGGCGGCGCAATCGAACCCCGCCATGCTGTCCGCGGATTCGTCGATGACGACGATGGCGACGGCGATCCCCTCGATACCGGAGAGGTTCTGTCACGGGCCCCGACCGCCGAGGGCACTACCGAGGCCTGGCTGCGCTGCGGAGCGGAGCCATGAGCTGGCGGCTGGCGTCGGCGCTCCTGATTCTCGGTCAGCTCGTTCTGGCCGCCTGGGCGGCGACCCGACTGCCGGAGCTGCGCATCCGGGTGCTCGATGAAGAGTTTCTGCCGGCGAGCTCGCCGGTGCTGGCGGTCGACGCCGAGAACCGCGCCCGTTTCGGTTCCGACGAGCGCTTCTTCCTCGCCTTCGAAGGCCTCGACTCGAGGTTCGGGGACGACCTCTGGCTGAGCGACTTTCGCCGCTTCCGCGGCTTTCTCCTCGAGCGCCGTAATCTGCAGACACTGATGCTCGATCGCGTCGACCGCGCCCGGCTGCGCCATGCTCCGGCGGGGCCTGAGACCTTTGTTCTCGACCAGCCGAGCGCCGACTGGCTGAGGGCCGCTCGCCATCAGGCGCGCAGCTTCCGGCACCTTTCGGTGAGCGCCTCGGAGCAGGCCGGTTTTCTCGAGTTCCCGGCCCTGTCGGCCACCGGCGTGAGCACCCTGGTGGAGCGCATCGAGCAGGCTCGGGAGCGCCTCGAGGCGGAGACCGGTCGCCGCTATCGGGTGCGGTTGCTCGGCCGCCAGATCGTGCTCAATGGCCTCGGCCAGGCCATTTTCGAGGACCTGCGCACCCTTCTGCCGTGGTGCTTCGCCGTTCTGGTGGTGGTGCTCGCCCTCTGTCTCCGGTCCGTGATCCTGGCGCTGTTGGCGATGGTGGAGGTCGGGCTGGCGGTGGTCTCGACCTTGGCCTTGCAGCAGGTCCTGGGTTTCGACATCTCGTTGATGACCGCGCTGGTACCGGTGCTGGTGACCACCCTCGGCGTCGCCGACGAGGTCCATTTGGTGGGGGAGCTCTTCCACGAGCGCGAGCTGCGGCCCGCCGCCGGTCGTCCCGCTTGGGTGGCCGGGGCCGTCGGACGGGTGTTCTTTCCGGTCACCGCGACCACCTTGACCACCGTCATCGGCCTGCTGTCCTTCTTCGCCACCGACATTCCGGCCCTGCGGGCCTTTGGCCTGGTCGCCGGCCTGGGGGTTTTCTTGTCTTGGTTCTTCACCCTCACCTTCGTGCCGGCGATGCTGCTGTGGCTGCCCTGGGGGCGCGGGCCGCGCTGGGCGCGGGAGGGGCGCGGTCTGACCTTGCCGCGGGGCAGTTTGCCGGTGATCCTGGGACTTGCCGTGCTGTGGGTACCCTGGGGGCTGGCGCGCCTGGCGGTGGACGATGGCTGGACCCGCAACTTCGCTCCCGACCACCCGATCGTCCGGGACGTGCGCTGGTTCCAGCGCGAGTCGACCGGGCTCTATCCCTTCGACATCGTTCTCGCGCGCCAGGACGGCCGCCGCTGGACCGAGCCTGCGGCCTTACGCCAGCTCGATCACTGGCGCCAGCGACTGCAGGCGGATCCCGCCTTCGGGGTCGGCTTTTCGATGGCGGACCTGTTGCGTGATCGCGGCTGGGAGCTCGCCGGCCCGACGACCGCTCGCCCCCAGATTCCCGATGACCCCGCCGCCGTGCGCCATTGGCTGGGTACCTTCCGGCTGTTCAACGAAGAAGTCTTCGTGCGCTCCTTCCTCACCGCCGATGAGCGCGTCACCCGCCTCATTCTGTTCAGTGCCGGCGACGACTACGCCACCACCACGCGGGCCCGGCAGACCATCGACCGGTTGTTCGCCGACTTTCCGGGAACCATCTCGATCGGCGGCAGCGCCGAACGGGGTCGTACCCTGATCGCGGCGGTGGTTTCGACTCAGGGGCGCTCGATTCTGGCGGCCTTGGCGCTTTCGATCGCCGCCCTCGGTCTGGCTTCAGGACGCTGGCGGCGCTCCCTGCTGTGCGTCATCGCCACCGCGGCGGCGCTGGCGGCCACCCTCGCCCTGGCGGGATGGGGCGGTCTCGAGCTCGGCGTCGCGTCGTCCTGCTTCCTCGCCCTCGGATTCGGGGTCGGCCTCGACTACGCCATCCACCTGGCCTTCACCGATGCTCGGGGACGTCTCGGAGCGGTGCGGTTGCGGGTGGCGGTCAACGTCCTGGTGGTGGGAGCTGGACTCGCCGTGCTGATGCTGTCCGCCAATCCCACCATCGCCAAGCTCGGCGTTTTGCTGGTGGCCAGCATGGTGACCGCCGGACTCGCGGCCCTCGCCACTTTCGGCGGCGATTAGACGCCGGATCTTGGCAGCGGGCGAAGGATGTGGTGGGATCGCAAGCCATGATCCTCGCCCTCATCCTCTTTGTCCTCTTCGCCTTGATGAGCGCCGGTGGCGGCTACTGGATCGGCGCGCGCTTCCGCTCCCGTGCGATGGGTGCCCTCGTCGCCGGACTCACGTTGGCCTTCTTCGTGGCCCTGGCGGTCGCGATGTGGTGGATGGTGGAGCAGGCCGGCGCCGCTTGAGCGGGCGCGTTCCGTAAGGACTTCGCGGAATTGGCGAGCCCTTGCGCATCAGGACCCGAGAACCAGCGAGCCTTTGCGCATCAGGACTCGGGAACTGGCGAGCTTTTGCGCATCAGGACTCGGGAACTGGCGATCCTTTGCGCACCAGGGTCCAATCTTATCTGTTTATTTATTCAAATTTTGCATTATAAATTAATTTGTACTATGTTGAAAATGCCTGTCCGGACAGAAGCAGATTCTTGGGAGCTGCCGAGCCCCTGACTGGGGCCCGGCTCAGAGGAGGCCACGGTCCAGCGTTTAGCGACGTGGCCCCTCTCTCCTCAATATTTCTCTTTTGAAAGGAGAGGTCATGTCCAAAAAACTATTGCTTACCCTGATTGTCGTTGCAGGTGCACTGGCCTTGCTCAGCTCGTGGGCGTCTGCCGGCAAGCAGCAGTTGGTGGCCGGTACGATCGAAGATCTCTCGACCGAGCCTTTCGACTGCCATGAGGCGTGTGGCCACCTGATCGCGGTGGCTGACCTCGGTACCTTCGACGCCCAGATGACCGGCAGTCTGACGGCCCGGGTCGGGCAGACCTACAACGATGGGGGCCGGGGAGCGGTGACGGTGGAGATTCTCGGTAGCTCGATGCGTGGCTATGTCGAGGGTCTGGGCGAGACTCGCCTCTGGCTCGACCGGGACCGTCCCCTGGATGGGAGTTTCTTGCGCGAGAACCAGCCGGGCACCGGATTCCCGGCGACCCAGGAAATGTACAGCCACCTCGTGCTCCAGACCGAGGCTCTTCCGGGGAGGACTTTCCGCACCCTCAATCCGTTCTCTGTGCGGAGTGAGAATCTCGACTCCTGGCCTCCCTCGGGGGCTCGCTTCGAGCTTATGGGCACGGTCGAGTTCGAGGATGTCGACACCGGCGAGGTCGTGGTGACCATGAGCCGGGGTTCAGCGATTGTCGGAGGAGGCTGAGGGTTGTCGCCGGGGAGGCAGCCTGGCCGCCTTCCCGGCCTTCTGAAGCTCGCTCTTCCGCCTGCGAGGGCGATCAGTTTTCCGGATCGAATCCGCCGGCGCCTTCCGCCGGCAGCCCGACCTTTCCCAGCAAGTCCCTCCAGCCCGGCTCCTGGCGCAGGGCGTCGGAAACCGGCCAGACCCCCAACAGCACGACAAAGCGAGAGCGGTCTTCACAGGCCGCCCGAAACTGTTCGAGGGCGCGATCGTGGTGCCCGAAGGCGAGCTCGATCAGGCCGCGGTGGAAGGGATCCACGTAGCTGCGTTGGCCGCGCTCCTCGAGGCGCGCCATCACCTCGTGCGCTTCCTCCTGGCGACCGGCCGCTGCCAGGGCCTGGGCCCAGGAGGCCAGCATGGTGGTGCTGCCGCCGGAGCGCTCCACCCCCTGGCGGAAGGTGTCGACAGCGCGGTCGAGGCGACCCTGCTGCTGATAGGTGTGGGCGAGGGCGAAGCAGCCGTAGGAGAACGCGGGATCGAGCTCGAGGGCCTCGCTGGCGTGGGCCTCGGCCTGCTCGAAGCGGCGCGCGAAGTAGTAGACCAGCGCCAGGTCGGTGTTGATCACCAGCGAGCTGGGGTCGAGCTCAAGGGCGCGTCGGGCGCGGTCGATGGCCTCGTCGTGGCGCCCCATGGCGCTCAGATAGTAGGAGTACCAGTGGTAGCCGGTGGGGTAGTCGCTGTTGAGCTCGAGGGCGCGCAGGAACTCCTCTTCCGCCGCCGACCAGTCCCTGTCGAAAAAGAAGTGCACGTAGGCGCGGGAGGTGTGGGCCTCGGCGAGGGACGGCTCCAGGGCGAGGGCGCGCTCGGCGGCCTCGCGGGCCTGCGGAAAGCACTCCCAGGGCGGCCGGCTGCCGTGAATCGGCAGCAGCCCATAGCAGTCGGCGATGCCCGAGAAAGCGGCGGCGTAGGCCGGATCGTGCTGCAGCGCTTCGCGAAAGCAGGCGATGGCCTTGGTGAGGGCGCTGCCGGAGCGCTTGTTCCAGTAGTAGCGTCCCTTGACATAGGCCTGGAAGGCCGCCGGCACGGCGGTGCTCTCGCGCCGCGACAGGCGCTCCTCGTCCTGCAGGGTCCAGTGCCGCACCAGTGAGCCGGCGAGGCGACGCGAGATCGAATCCTGCAGCTCGAAGACGCTGGCGTCGTCGCCATCGAAGGTCTCCGCCCACAGCGGCACGCCGTCGCTGACCCGCACCAGTTGGGCGGTCACCCGAATGTCGCTGCCGGAGCGCTGCAGGGTGCCCTCGAGCACGGCATCGACGCCGAGCGCCTGGCCTGCCGCCACCGGTCCATCATTGCGCTCGAGCCAGGGGCGAATGGCGCTGGTGGGCCGCACCACGAAGCGCTGCAGCTGGGTCATGCGGGTGATCACCGCGTCCGCCAGACCGAGGCCGAGGTAGCGGTCTTCGGGCTGGTCCGTGAGGGCGGTGAAGGGCAGCACGGCCAGGGAATCGGGCACTGCCGCCGCCGGCGCATCGGCGCTGCCTTCGCGCACCGGTCCGACGAAGCGATAGCCCCGTCGCGGCAGCGTCTCGATGAAGGCGCGCTGCTCGCCGAGGGCCTTGCGCAGGGTGTAGATGTTCTGGGAGAGGTTCGATTCCTCGACAAAGGACCCCGGCCAGAGCGACTCCAGCATCTCCTCCTTCGACAGCACCTCACCCCTTCGCTCCACCAGGAGCTGCAGCGTGTCGAAGGCCTTCGGGGTCAACCCCACCGGCTCCCCCTGGCACGTCAAGAGCCCTCCCGAGGGATCTAAACGGAACGATCCGAACTCGTAGAAGTTCTTTTCCTGCTTCATGTTACGGCTTTGAAATTCCGTTGAGGGAACTTTGGACTGGCTCTGAGGACTCGAGCGGGGAGGGCCACCTATTTTGCTCCACGTCAGCTTCGAGGGGATGTCGGTGGGTTGGAAGGCAGTGTATCAGGCACGCCGGCCCACGGACTCATCACCCGCGGAGCCGGAGGACGTGAGATGGAGTGGTCCCAAGCTGCGAATCTGGTTTCTTTCGACGACTGGACGGACGATGGTCTCGTCGAGCGCATCGGCGGCGGCGACGAGGCCGCCCTCGACGCCTTCCTCGGCCGGTATCGTTCTTTCGTCTTGCAGTTCTTGCGTCGCCTGGTGGGAGAGGGCGGCGTCGCCGAAGAGGTTTTTCAAGAGGTCGCCTGGCAGGTCTGGCGCACCGCCGACACCTTCGAGCCCCGCCGCGCCACGGCGCGCGGCTGGCTTTTGCTGATCGCCCGTTCGCGGGCCCTCGATGCCCTGCGCTCGGGCACCGCCCGGGGGCGTCGCGAAGAGGCTCTCCAGCGCGACGAGCTGCGCCGGCCGAGTCCGCCGGAGCCGATTCGGGCGCTCTTCGAGCGCGAGACCGCCGACCTCCTCGAGGCCGCCCTTGCAGAGCTGCCGGCGGCGCAGGAAGAGGTCATTCGCTTGGCCTTCTTCGGCGACCTTTCCCACCGCCAAGTCGCCGAACGCCTCGCGCTGCCGTTGGGGACCGTGAAGAGCCGCATCCTGTTCGGCCTGCGGCGGTTGCGGACCAGCCTCCTAGCCGAGCGTGGTCGTCTGGCGGAGGTGTCCTAGCGCCATTCCTGGTCCGACTCGGGGCCGGCTCGAGGGTCTTTGCCATGGAGCTTCGTCCTCCCCGCCATCGTCCCGAATCTGCTACCTTGGGGCGGCCGAGAGCGCTCGCTGGAAGGATTGATTCTCTTTGTATTGAAAAAATAGAATCTTTTCTCCGGTATCGCCCGTAGAACTCTCGGAACCGCCCATCGGCAGGCCGCGCGGGGTTCGTCTGCGACCTCGCCGGTTCCGCCTATTCGCACCGGGGGAATTCCCCCGCCATCGTCAGCGAGGTAGCGCCATGTTCGAGACGCTCGAGGAGAATCTGTCGACCCTGCGGTTTCCGGCCCCGCGTCGCATCGGCGATTGCGAGGTCTTCGAGGCGGTCGACGACAGCTCGCCGGATCCGGACGAGCACATCTACTCGTGCGTTGCCCTCTGCCGCCGCAACTGGGGTGGTGGCTGGCCGGCCCTCGGCGGCACCCGCCTCTACCAGGGAGCGCAGCGCGCCTCCCATGGCGCCCGTCAACAGGCGGCGCTGCACGAGGCAGTGGAGCTGGCCGAGGCGATGTATCTCAAGAACTCCCTGCTGCGTCGGGCGGAGGAGTGCCTGCCGCCGGACGAAACGGAGGCCCGCGGTCTTTTCGGCTGGCAGGGCGGCAAGGGTGTCGTCTGGACTCCCCACAAGCCCGAGCTGACCGCCGCCGCCAACCGGCGGCGCTTCCTCACCCCGCGCCGCCTGCTCTGCCACGGGCTGCTGCTGCAGCGCCTCGCCGGCGAGTACATCGGCTCGAAGGACATGGGGGTGGGGAGCCGCGAGCTCAAGTGGATGGAGTTCGCGACTCGCTTCACCATCGGCAACGGCTGCCTGCGCGACACCGGCGAGGCGACCGCCGCCGGGGTGGTCGCCGGCCTGCGTCAGGCGGTGATCGAGCTGCGCGCCCTCGGGGAGCTCGCCGCGGGCCCCGGAGGGCGCAAGCAGCCCCTCGGGGCCTTGCCGATCCTGGTGATCGGCGCCGGCAAAGTCGGCTTGCCGCTGCTCGCCGACCTCGACCTCAACGAGGGAGCCGAGGTCTGGATCTACGACTGGGCCTTCGAGAAGGGTGACCTTCGCGATCGCATCGAGGTGCTGGTGTCGAAGGCCGCCGAAGACGTCCGCGACACCTACCGCCAGGTCTTGCGCCGCTTGCACGCTGCCGGACGCATCCTGACCAGCGAGGCCGACGCCCTCGCCCTCTCGAACGTCGCGGTCCTATCGCCCAACGGTGGCTCCACGGGCTGGTTGTCGTCGGCGCCCAAGGGGGGCGAAGAGAAGCGCAGCCGCGCTCGGATCCTCGCCGATGGCGTCGCCGCCGGTGGCAAGCTCCGCCTCGTACTCGGCGCCGGCAACGACCAGGTACCGATCAGCGATGCCGGCGAAACCGCCCGCCGCGCCGCCCTCGACGACCTCACCTCCGAGCGCATCTGGTTCGTGCCCGACCCCTTGGTCAGCCCCGGCGGCGTCATCGCCGTCAGCCATGAGCTGGCACCGCAGTGGAAGCCCGAGGCGGTCGACGCCGACGCCCGCTCCATCGTCACCGTCGGGGTCCAGGAGATCTTTCGCCGCTACGGCGTCCTCGAAGGCGAAGAGAAAGGCTCCACCGACGCCCTCTGGCGCTGCTTCCTCGACATGGTCGAGTCCCCCTGGAGTCTGGCCTCGGAAGGTTTCTAGACGGGACGAGCCCAAGTTGGTGGCTTGCTGGGCCGGTCTCGGCCCGGTCACCCCAGGAGCTCCGCTCGACGCCCGCGAGGGCCTCTGGTGACCTGCGAATCGGCCCGTTCCGGGCGGCGGCACAACTCGCCTGCGGCTCAAACAGATGCCTCCGCTCATCCTCCACGGGCCGAGCCTCGGACTGTCGCGGCCGGTGCTCGCGGGCTGACGCTCCGCTCTGGGGCAACCGAACCGAGACCTCCGGTTGGTCTTGTGCGGGCTTCTTTTTTCGCCCCCGGTCTTTCTTCGAGTAGCGCACTCGAAATGAGGGAACTGCAGGCGATTCCTCAACCTCAGTGTGATGGAGATATCGGTCCAGCCATGGGGCCCTCGACCCAGAAGCGGAGCGTCAGCCCGCGGGCAAGATCTTGGAAGTCCGACTCCAGGTCCGTGGGAGAAAAAGCGGAGGCATCTGTCTGAGCCGAAGGCGAGTTCTGCCTCCGCTCTCCCACGGACCGTCCGGAGTCCGAGGTTGACCTCGCGGGCGTCGAGCGAAGCGCTGGGTCGAGGCCCCCATGGCGCTCCACGCGCCCCCCCAGCAACGCAACGGCCCTGAGACAGGCCCACGCGGGCGTCGAGCGAAGCGCTGGGTCGAGGTCCCCATGGCTCTCCACGCGCCCCCCAGCAACGCAACGGCCCCGAGACAGGCCCACGCGGGCGTCGAGCGAAGCGCTGGGACTGAGGTCCCCATGGCGCTCCACGCGCCCTGCAGCAGCGCTCATCACCCCGCGTGCCATAGAATCACCCTTCGCTCCTCCGCGAAAGCAAGCCCCTGGCCCCGCGTATCCGTGGAAGAGCTCGAATCCATTCCCAATAGCCACTCTTCAAGTCGAATAAATCGAACCCAGGTGCCATCATGAGTGAGTCGCATTCCACCCCCGACTATCGCCCCTCCGAGATCGAAGCCCGTTGGCAACAGCGTTGGGAGGACGAGGGCCTCTACCGTTCCGACATCGATCGCGATCGGCCGGCCCACTACGCCCTCACCATGCTCCCCTACCCATCGGGCGATCTCCACATCGGGCACTGGTATGCGATCACCCCGTCCGACGCCCGCGCCCGCTTCCAGCGCATGCGCGGCAACAACGTCGTCTTCCCGATCGGCTTCGACTCCTTCGGCCTGCCGGCGGAAAACGCCGCCATCAAGAACAACATCCACCCGCGCGAGTGGACCTACGCCAACATCGACCGCATGCGCGGCCAGCTGCGCAGCATGGGTGCCATGTTCGACTGGCGGCGCGAGATGGTGTCGTCGGACCCGGAGTACTACCGCTGGACCCAGTGGCTGTTCAACCAGCTCCTGCGCAACGACCTCGCCTACCGCAAGAAGGCGCCGGTCGACTGGTGCCCGTCCTGCAACACCACCCTGGCGCGCGAGCAGGTCAAGGGCGACGACCGCCACTGCGAGCGCTGCGAAACGCCGGTCATCCGCAAAGAGCTGTCGCAGTGGTTCTTCCGCACCACCCGCTACGCCGAAGAGCTGCTCGACTTCGGCCCCATCGACTGGCCCGAGCGGGTGCAGACCCTGCAGAGCCGCTGGATCGGGCGCTCCGAGGGCGCCCACGTCGTCTTCAAGACCGAAAGCGGCGAGGAGATCGAGGTCTTCACCACCCGGCCCGACACTCTCTGGGGCGCCACCTTCATGGTGCTGGCGCCGGAGCATCCGCTGGTGGCGGGTCTCACCAGCGATGCCCAGCGCGCCGAGATCGAGGCCTACGTCACCGAGGCCGGTCGCCAGACCGACGTCCAGCGGGAAGCCGCCGACAAGGAGAAGTCCGGCGTCTTCACCGGCGGCTACGCCATCAACCCGGTCAACGGTGAGCGCATCCCGGTGTGGATTGCCGACTACGTGCTCATGACCTACGGCACCGGCGGCATCATGGCGGTGCCGGCCCACGACCAGCGCGACTTCGAGTTCGCCCGCAAGTTCGGCCTCGAGATTCGCCCGGTGGTGGCGCCGGTGGGGGACGAGAACCTCGATCCCGCCACGATGACCGAAGCGGTTCCCGCCAGCGGCGCCATGGTCAACTCCGGCGAGCTCAGCGGCACGTCGGCGGACCAGGCCATCCCGCGCACCATCGCCTACCTCGAAGACAAAGGCCTCGGCCGCGGCGCCGTCACCTATCGCCTGCGCGACTGGCTGGTCTCCCGTCAGCGCTACTGGGGGGCGCCCATCCCGGTGGTCTATTGCGACGATTGCGGCGCCCAGCCGGTGCCCGACGAGCAGCTCCCGGTGCGCCTGCCGGACGACATCGAGTGGCGTCCCACCGGCGAGAGCCCGCTCAAGCTGCACCCCACCTGGAAGCAGACCACCTGCCCCGAGTGCGGCGGTGAGGCCGAGCGCGACACCGACACCATGGACACCTTTGTCGACTCCTCCTGGTACCACCTTCGGTACCTCACCCTGGGGTACGACGATGGTCCCTTCGACCCGGCCGAGTACTCCTACTGGATGCCCGTGGCCACCTACACCGGCGGCATCGAGCACGCCACCATGCACCTCATTTACACGCGCTTCTTCCACAAGGCCTTCCGCGATCTCGGCCTGGTGCAGGGCGACGAGCCGATGAGCCAGCTCCGCAACCAGGGCATCATCCTGGGCGAAGACTCCGAAAAGATGTCCAAGAGCCGCGGCAACGTCGTCGCCCCGGACGCCCTCGTCGAGCGCTACGGCAGCGACACCCTGCGCGCCTTCCTCATGTTCTTCGCTCGCTGGGAGCAGGGCGCCCCCTGGTCCAGCGCCGGCATCGAAGGCACCGCCCGCTGGCTACGCCGCCTGTGGGGCCTGCTCCTCACCCCGGCCGAAGGCGACACCCCCGCCTCCGACGAAGTCGTCACCAACCTGCGCCGCAAAGTCCACCAGACCCTGGCCCAGGTCACTCGCGACTTCGACGACTTTCAGTTCAACACCACCGTCTCGGCCCTCATGGAGCTCCTGAACGACATGAGCAAGCTCGCAAGCCAAGGCGCCCACGGCACCGACGCCTGGAAAGAAGCCGAAAGCATCTACCTCCGCATGCTCGCCCCCATCGCCCCCCACGTCGCCGAAGAGCTCTGGCAGCGCCAGGGCTATGAAGGCTCCGTCCACACCGCGGCCTGGCCCGAAGTGGACGAGGCGGCGACGGTCGAAAACACCATCACGTTGGTCGTTCAGGTGAATGGCAAAGTCCGCGACCGGCTCGAGGTCCCGGCGGACATCTCCAAAGAAGACGCCGAGAAGCAGGCCCTCGCCTGCGAAGGGGCTCAGAAGTTCATGGAGGGGAAGACCGTGCGGAAGGTGATCGTCGTGCCGGGGCGGCTGGTGAATGTGGTGGTGGGATAGGGGCGTGGGCAAGCTGACCTGCTGATTCGTAATCAGCAGGTCGCCGGTTCAAATCCGGCCGTCGGCTCCATTAGAATCAAAAGTTTACAGCAACTCAAGCCTCAGAAGACCTCTCCAGAGTAACCGCTGAGTAACCACCTCGGCGGAGGGACCATCGCAGTCTGTCGTACTCCGCTCCGGGTCCTGCGACGTTGGACAGATCGGCTGGACGTCAAGTTGGCGTGACGTCCAGCAATCCCCGCCGTGAATCGTCGTCCGCATCTTGAGGGAACTCCTCTGCCAGCCGGCCGAGCCGAGGGCTCGACCAACGCATCGAACAGAGTGAAGACGATCCTGGGTAGCCCTCGGGGGACCGACCAAGACAGGAACCTGATCTGCCGATCTCCCTGCGTTAGAATCTTCCTCCAACCAGCGACTAGGAGCCGAATAGGTCGATCGACTGCGGCGACAGCCGCGAACCAGCAACGCACCCAAGCTGAATGATCGGAAGCTTGCATGATCGGGATTGAGCCTACTTCGAATGCCTTCCATCGGATACGTAGCATACGAGTCAAGGGAGGCTTCCTCGATGGGTTAGACGTCGAGTTCAAGGATGGTTTGAACTGCCTAATCGGAGGAAGAGGTGCGGGAAAGACAACAGTGCTCGAAGTCCTGCGCTGGACGCTCGATCACATGCCGGATCAGACAGATTCTTCCGCCCACTATCGTAGAGTCGACAAGCTCATCACCGCCAACCTCCAGGGCGGACAGGTCGAGCTAGAGGTCGAGACCCGCGACGACATCCGCTATAGAGTTCGGAAAGATGCCGATGGGACTTCGCTAGTCATGAACTCTGCCGGCGACCCGGTAGGAATCGAGATAGGGAGGGGCACGATCTTCTCAGCCGATTTCTATAGCCAGAACCAGGTCGAGGAAATCGCAAACGATCCACTCTTTCAGCTAAAGCTCATCGATAAGTTCGTCGAAGAGAAAATCAGTGAGATCACTAGGCAGATTCAACGACTTGAATCGGAACTACGAGAGAACGCAGAGAAGATCCTCAAGCTTCGAGGCGACATCACAGGCCTTAGAGAGAAATTATCCGCTCTGCCTGAAGTCTCGGAAAAACTCAAAGCTCACAAGATTGAAGCGGGCGATGAAGAAGGAAAAGTCCTCCGTCAAGCGAGTCAAGGCAAGGCCCTTCGAGATCAGGAGACACGCGCTCTCAACCGGCTTGACGAGATTCTGTCGGACGAGACTGAAAGGCTCAGCAGAGGCCTCACCGATTTGCCCGCGTCCATAAGTGAGCTGATACACGAACGCATACTTAGCGGACCGAATGGCACGCGGCTTCAGCGGATAAAAGACATACTCACCGATAGCGCCAAGGAGCTTATCCTAAAGGTCCAAGAGGCGTCTCGCCTACTCGAGGGCATGCGTGAAGAACTCCAGAAAGAGTCTGACAATCTATCGGCCTTGCACATCAAGCAGGAGAAAGCCTACCAAGATCTCCTAGACGAACGCGAGAAGGAGAAAGACAAGCTAAAGGAACGCGATCAGCTTCTTCGTCGCGAAGCCGAGCTCGAGGAAGAACAGAAGCGGCTTGAAGAGCGCCAGGCTGTATTGCAGCAGACGGAATTGGCCCGAGCGACACTACTCCACCGGCTGTCAGACTTGAAAGATGATCGATTCGAAGAACGCTTGACTGTGGCACAGTCGCTTTCTGAACAGCTCTCTCCAGCTATCCGCGTCCAGATTGAGCAGTATGGAAATACCGACTCCTACCGGAGTCTGTTGCTGGAAGCTATGAAGGGTTCGGGATTCAAGTACACTCAGGTTGTTGATCGAGTAGTTCAGAGGATTCCGCCGCATGAGTTCGCGAGTATCGTCCAACGGGGCGACTCCCAGACCTTGTCAGACCATCTGGAGATCGACACCGATCGAGCGAACCGCCTTATCCTTCAGATCAAGGATACAACTACTGTGTTCGAGGTAGAAACTGTCGACCTTCACGACCGCCCTACTATCGAACTCAAGGATGGTCCGGACTACAAGGACTCAACCGTGCTTTCCACGGGCCAGAAATGCACCACGATACTGCCAATACTATTGCTGGAGAGCGCCAGCCCGCTCTTGATCGACCAGCCAGAGGACAACCTAGACAATGCCTTCATCTACGAAACTATCGTCAAGAGTATCCGGGGTGTCAGCGGCCGCCGCCAGCTAATATTCGTGACCCACAATCCCAACGTACCTGTCCTGGGCGATGCCCAGCGAGTGGTTGTCTTGCAGTCCACAGGCCGGAGGGCCTCAGTTAAGGCAGCAGGAACGGTAGATGAGGTGAAGGACGAGATCGAGACGATTCTTGAGGGAGGGAGAGAAGCGTTTCAGAAGCGGAAAGAGCGGTATGGCTACTGATGGAAACGAACGACAGGGGCATAGCGCAATCCTCGAGAAGATCGCGGCAAAGACCGCCTCCGAGTCCTGGCAAGAGAGGTTGTCTGCGATCGAGTATCTTCGCGGGCTGCTTCAAGACCTTCCAACAGAGCATACCGTTGAGCGCATTATCGATGGCCTGGCAAAGCTCGCAGTAGACGCCAAGTGGGAGGTCAGGAGAGCTGTGGTTCCGGTACTGGTCGAGGCAAGACGTCCTGCGGCCAACAGCCTAGTTGAGCAGCTTGCTAGAGATCGCAACAGGTGGGTCCGCCAGGCAGCTGAGCGAGGTAGGCGAAAGCTAGCAAGAATCACGAGTTCGGCGGAGAAGTCGGATCGCCAGGCACGTTTCGCGTTCGAGACCATTAAGAGCCTGGAGGGCGAGACATCCGAAAGGATCTACGAGGCGGCGATCCGCGTTGGCGAGAGGCACTACGAGGAGCTTGCAGGAGACACCGCCCACGAACTGAACACCTACCGTACGGCGGTGGAAGGCTTGATTCTGGAGCTCAAACGCAGAGTGGGTAGCTACAGTGGTGGCGCCCCGGAGATCCTCGAAATCGTTGATAAGATTGAAGACCGGTCGCGCTATCTCAAGACGCTCGTCAGCAGCCTTCTTGAATACTCGCGTAACGTTGAGCTAGTTTTTCAGGTGGAGTCTTTCCACTCCTTAGCTGCTGAGGCACTATGCTTGGCGCAGGAGAAGGCCGAAGCGTACCTGGACGGAGCAGAGGTAGAAGTCGTTCTTGACGTCCCAGATGACATCAAGATCGAGGCCAGCAAGGACCGTCTTGTTCGAGCACTGGTTAATGTCTTCTCTAACGCATTCGAGTCGTTGTCTGAGAGAACTTCAGGCGCACGGCTCGAAGTCAACGCAATGAAGGATCCGCCAGACCATCTGTTGCTTTCAGTTGCTGATACGGGAACAGGAATGGATCCACTTCAGCTGGAAAGCGCAACCAAGAGATTCAGGTCGCTCAAGAAGAGGCGAGGGGGAATAGGTTTGGGTCTACCCTTAGCCCTAAAGATCATCGAGCGCGAGCATCAAGGACAATTAGCGATCGAAAGCGAACTAGGAATAGGGACGACAGTGACGATTAGGCTACCTTTCAAGCGAGGAGAGTGCAACCATGGGATATGAAGCCCTCGTCATCGAAGACGATCATGTTGTGGCTGACGTTCTCCGCATGAGGCTTCAGCACGATGGCCACCGGGTAACCGTCGCTCCTACGCAACGAGAGGCTTACCACCTTCTAGACCAGCAGCAATTCGACTTCGCCCTGCTAGATCTCCGATTGCCGACGCACGATGGCGATATGTATCCGCACACACAAGTCGGATTTGACACGCTTGCTCATATCCGAGATCGGTTCGCCCCCAACCAGCTTCCGGTGATTGTGATGACAGCCTACGAGGAGTCATCACAAACCGCAGTTAGAGCGCTGACTTCCGGAGCGAATGACTACATCACAAAGCCGTTTCAAGACAGTCCTGTCCCTCTTGACGACAAGCTCGCCGCGATAACTCGCGCTATAGGCGAATCGAGTACCCACGAAAGCACTACAGGGAAGCACCAGATTCTCTTCACGAATGGAACTGTGCTCATCAGCGGCATTGAAGTTGGGCCTCCTCGCTTCGCGAAGCTCTTGTGGCTTTTGGCCAGCCGGACACTAATGTCCTCCCGCGGCATAGCTGACGACGACACGCGACGAATGACAGGAAAGGAGATCGCGAAGACAGTTAGCGTGCAAGAAGCTACAGTACGGAAGCAGGTGTCTGAGTTCCGGAAGTGGATTGCCAGAGAGTATGAGAGTCGAGGCCTAGGAGCGGTTGAGCAACACGAGATCATCCGTAACACCAGAGACTGGAAGGGCTACGATCTGAACTTCGAGACCTGCTATGTTGTCAGAAGGTAGTTAGCGTCAGCGCAAGTACTGCGTGCTTCCTCTGCGACAAGGCGTTGTGCTACCTGCTCAAGCACTGGAAAGGGCTGACGATGTTCCCCGACAGCGCACGCATCCCGCTCGACAAAAGCGCAGCTGAGCGGGCCCTGCACGGCCCGGTCATCGGGCGCAAGAACTTCTCCGGCAAGCGCCCGCGCCGCGGCGCCAAAGTCGCCGTCATCCTTTAGAGCCTCGTCGAGACCGCCAATCTCTGCGGCGAGGATCCAGCTCAGTACCTGCTGAGCCGTCAAGGCCGCGATCCGGCGGCCGGGGCCGTGATGCTGCTCGGTTGACTCTGACTGCCTCTGCTCCTCAGGGGTGTCAAGACGGGGTGGGGCGAGGACTTACTGTGCTGCTTGCCGCAGTGCCGTCACATCTTCCTCATCGCCGTCACATCTCTCTTGCCCTGTCCTCTAGTTTTCGGGGCTCTCTGGCCTCCCCCGTCACATCTTTCCCTCGCGCATCCATATCTCCAACGGAGCCTATTCGCTAGCATTTTCGCGTTCGTGGTCGTAGGCCCGTCCAGCGTGGGTGGCCGCGCCAAGGAACGTGGACCGATACCAGGGAGGTATTCCAAATGGAAATCGCTCGGTCTGAAACAGCACTAGCTGACCGCGTTGGTTGTGGCATCCAACTGAACCTAAGGGATCTGGACCATCTTGATTTCGAGATGATCAAGCTGAAGCTGCAAGACGTCGAGGAGGGCCAGGGCTGGTCTTCAGCGAGATGCGATGAGGTCGAAAAGAGCTACAAGCGATTCCTCGCGCTCAAGCGAGCCTACCCAGACAAGGACATTGTCCCCAATCGCGATGTGGATATCTTTTGGCACCAGCACATCCTAGACACGGAAAGGTACGCTGAGGACTGCCAGGTGATCTTTGGTAAATTTCTGCACCATTACCCGTACTTCGGCATGCAGGGCGACGACGATTACTTGAGACTCTGCGCGGCCTTCGATGAGACAGCCGATCTGTATTCCCTGCACTTTTCAGAGTCTTGGGGCGGTGCGGCCAACAACAGGGCCAAGTGCCGTACGAAATGCAAGCCGATGCGGTGCAAGTAAGGGGAGGAAGAGAATGCGCAGAATCGGAACGTTACGATCTTCGAGGCCGCCCAAGCCACCTGACCGAGTACAGAATCTCAGAAAACCTCGCCCCTTGGGAAGGACCGAATGGGTCAGGGCTCATTGGCGATGGGATTATGAGCGGGGTCAATGGGAGTGGGTGAAGGGACACTGGAGAAAGTGATCTCGAGAGCCGGCAACGAGCCATACTCCCGAGAGTACGGCAATGCCAAACGTCAGATGGTAGCAGGCCAAACTTCAACTTCGACGCCGCGTTAGGCGTGATCAGGAGCTAGACTCATGAGCTTTCTCCACTACACGGTCCAGACAGGCCCCGGGGATGTAGTCCAGGTCTCGCTGGACAAGCAGGCCAATGTCCTGCTGCTAGACCAATGCGCCTTCCAGAACTTCAAGAGCGGTCGGCGCTATCAGTATAGGGGCGGGCTCGCGAAGCAGAGTCCAGTGTGCCTTCGTGCGCCCTATCTAGGGACCTGGAAGGTCGTCGTCAACCTGGGCGGGTATCCCGGCACCGTTCGCGCGAGTTGCCGAGTTGTCCGAGCCGCCTGAAACCCGAACAAGAGAGGCAAGAGGATCCACTGATGAAGAAGAGTTCGAAGTCCACGAAGATCGGCAGAGACGCAAAGAGTGGCAAGTTCATTCCTGTCCGGGAAGCCAAGAAGAGGCCAAGCACCACGGTGGTCGAGACCATCAAGAGACCCAAGAAGAAGTAGGCGAACCCTCTTCTCGGTCTTAGGCATCCAGCGGGTGCTTCCTGATCTGTTCCCGCAAGTGGCCTGTCGTCGCCGACAGGTAGATCGTTGTCGTCTTGATGTCGGAGTGACCCATCATCTTCGACAGGCTGAAGAGGTCGCAGCCACCTTCTAGCATCAGCGTCGCGAAGGTGTGGCGGAGCATGTGTGGGTAGAAGTAGATCCCGCTCCTTTCCCTGAGGCGATCGACCAGACGCTTGACCACCAGAGGCCCCATCTGGCTATCCTGCCTCATCGCTGTGAAGAAGTACGGGCAAGATCTTCGCATCCGTCTCCGGTCCCTCAGATACTCTTCCAAGAAGAGCGCCAACGAACGGGTGATCGGAATGATGCGGTCCTTGTTGCCCTTCCCAGAAGCTACGAAGAGCGTCCTGTTGGCGAGGTCAATGGCTGACATCTTGAGCATCCTCAGCTCTTCAGCACGGATTCCCGTGTAGATGAAGGTCGCGATGATGGCGGCGGCACGAGACCTTTCGAACAGATAGCCGAATGGGAAGTTCTTCGTCCAGTCCAGGAGCTGAAACGCCTCTTCCTGAGTGAGGTGCCGCGGGATTCTCACGGGCAGCTTCGGCTTTGGGATCTCTGCTACTGGATTGCTCCGAAGAAGCCCTTCCCGAACCATCCAGTCGAAGAACAACCCAAGCGCCTGCAAGCGATTCCGGATCGTCTTTGGCGACCAGCTCCTTTCGCTCCTTCCGAAGAAGATCCAGTCCTCGATCGCCTGCCTGGAGATGTCCCCGGGTGATTCGGCGTGCGAGAAAGCGATCCAGAGCAGAGGCTGCCACGGTGCTTGTCCCACCAGGACGCTCTGACCGTCCTGGGCAAGATCAGTTCCCCAGGGACTCGCCAAGTCTGAGAGGGGTTGAGAATAGGCCCGTGTTTGGACTCCTGGGCGCGTGCAAAGGTAGCCTCTCCAAGATTGCGGAGATACTCGGCCACCGCCAGGAACTCTTTCTCGGTCCCTGGCTTCAAGCCGAAACTGCAATCCTCGCCGCCATGCTCTCTGGTGATCTGAAAGGCAGCCCAGAGGTGGGCCACCGACCTGAAGCAGCTCCAGTCGTTCAAAACTGTGGATCTTCCACGGCTTCTGGATCGTCCTAAGTGATCTTTCTTGTCCTTGAGGTCGAGAACCCGAAGGTACGCCGCGCGACCAACACTCATGTGCTCAGGGCAATGCTCGCTGGCCATCAGCATGAAGAGCAGCATCTCCCCTGCCGTGATCCCACCCTGGCCACGGTCAAACGAGGCTTCCATGACTTCATCGAATGTCCCGGCGGACAACAGGGCGTGCTGCTTCTCGAGATTCATCTTCATACGAGGAGACTGCGCTTCGAGGGCTTCCGATTAGACCTTCCAGCATTCCGGGGATTTGAGATCCAGCGTAGGAAACTCTTTCGCAATGCTCTGAGGAATGATCTCCGCCATCAGGTGAGACGAGGCGACTGCCACATACTCCCGTCTCTTCTTCTCATCCTCGGGGTAGTACATCGTCGCAAATATCTCGAAGCTGGCAAGCATATCGAGACCATCCCCGCTGCCCGAGATGTCGAGGGTTGGGTCCTTGATGCCTCGCGCGTAGACAGGAATGCGGCGAAGAACCGAACGCTCCAGGGTTCTGAGAGTGGCTCGCTCCGCGAACGACCTTCCGGACGGCTTCTCGATGACTGCGACGAATTCTCGAAACCGAACCCCTTTCGCTGATCGCACCGTCGTGCGAACTGCGTTGGGATAGGGCTTGCCCTCCTCCGCCTCACGAACCAGTGCATCCAGCATCTTCAGGACCGATTCCCAGAGGGCATCTTGCTCCTCGCGGGTCCATGTGTCCGGCGATGATTCCCCAACCCAGGGGAGCCCAACATGGATATCGTGATATGCCCGTTTTTCTTTCTTGTCGATTACATGAGGGCAGAGGAAATAGCAGAGGGAGGCGCGGAATGTCCCGCCCGGCCCTCGGCCGATGATCGATCCCCGGCCAATGTCGGACTCGTTTTCGAACGGATCACCGTAGGAGACTCTTCCCATCCATTCATCGAAACTCAGCCACTTCTCGAAGATCGGCTTCTGCTTGGCTGGAGGTAGTCTGGCCACACCCTCCAGAAGGGGAAAAGGAATCGACGGATACTCCATGTCGCCATCGATGACGATGCTTGCCCCTGCTACCAGTAGATCCAGTGGAATCAGCTCTTCGTGGACCTCGGGCTTCCTAGGGTTCCTGGGATCGAACTCCTTGCGCGGCACGCTCTGAATCCACTCCCAGGGATGAGATAGTCGGATGCCGAGCCAGGGATCGGCCCAAGATGTCACATGCTCTGGATCGTTGATGGCGTCTCGAAGTTGCTCGAAGCTGTAACCCTGGGAGCTTCGTAGGTAGCTCGTAGCGCGCTGGCGCTCTTCCTCGCCGATCTCCCCTGCAAGAATCGAAATGAACCGGTCCCACGACCAGTCGATCTGCTCGTCTTGGGACGGACTCTTGACTTCCTTTTCTGCTTCTACTGACAAGGCGATTCACCTGCTCATGTCACAGCATGTCACAGCTCCGTGTCACAGCTTGTCATAGCTTCCCGAGCACGTAGTGACGATTGGGGTCGGTCGGACCCGTTGCCACCTCTTTCAGGATTCCCTGGGCGAGGAGCGCTTTCAGGTCACGCTGCAAGCTTCGGCGGCTGACCTTGGGAAAGAGCCCCTCGAAATCGCCGACTGTGAGCCTATGGTGCGCAAGGACATGGTCGAGGGCAGCTGCCTGGCGGGGATTGAGCCCCTGCTCGGCGGCGATGACGTCTGTCCGGATCGCGACCTCTCCTCGAGCCTTGACCTCTGCCAGCTGTGTCGCGAGTCCTTCGACGAAGTACCCGAGCCAGCTGGTCAGGTCCATCCCATGGTCGCGCACGCTTTGGAGCGCTTGGTAGAAGGCGGTTCGGTCGCGATCGTAGAACTCGCTGATCGTGAATAGACGCTTGAAGTCGTAGCCTGCGCGGTACAGACAAAGGGTTGAGAGCAGGCGGGAGGTACGTCCGTTGCCGTCGACGAAGGGGTGAATGTGCACGAGCTGAAACTGGGCGATGCCCGCGACCAAGACCGGGTGAATCGCGTCCTCTTCGCGCAGCCACGTCACCAGGTCTCCCATGGCCGGTGCGACCGCCTCGGGCGGCGGTGGCGTGTAGATCACCTCACGCGTTCGGCTGCTGATCACGTAGTTCTGAACCGTGCGATAGGCGCCGGGTCCTCCTTCGCCGCCTCGCACACCGTCCACCAGCCGCTTGTGGATCTCCCGGATCAGCCCCTCGGTGACCGGCTCTCCGCTGTCGAGGTAGTCCGAGACCAGGTTGAAGGCCTCGCGGTAGTTCAACAGCTCTCGGACATCGTCTTCTTGAGCTTGCTCGACCTCTTGCCCTGTCCACAGGCGCTCGGCTTGTTCGATGGTCAGCTCAGTTCCTTCGATGTGCGTCGTATGGTGGGCTTCGAGCAGCAGCGCCCGCTGGCTCATGCGGCGAAGCCACTCTTCAGATAGCGATGCCGCTTCCAGAAAGCCCCGTGCGCGCTCGATGGACGTCAGCCCTCGCGTGATGGCATTGGTGATCGTGAAGATCGGGGAGAAGGTGCTCATGGGAGGTCGCTTCCTCGCTCGTCCGATCGAGCACACGATCGTGCTCGCTTCTCGGCCTTCTGCCGTATTCTGCGGGCGTGGGCGCTGCTGTCCACGATAGCTGGCCAGGAGCCGATGACCCCCTCGCGGCGCCAGAACGCCACGACCTCGGCCCCACTGCGCAGCCAGCCACTTCGCCCAAGCCGAGCCTCAAGTATTTCGAGAGCGTGTTGCTCGGTCGATACTCCGCGGCGCTCTGCCTCGCGAGCGAGTCTGGCCTCTAGCGGCCGAGGGATTTCGAGAGACAAGGTCAGGACTCCTTTCGAGTCTCAAGCGATTTGGATCACATTGCTCGTGCTCCGACTCGCGCCCAGGATCTCGTCCATTTTACCCGCCCATCGGACCAGGGCCTGACGCTTCTCGGCGTCGTAGCTCTGCCGGTCGTAGACCGCGGTGATGCCGCTCTCGACGTGGTTGAGGATCTTCGACACCACCAGCCGAGAGATGCCCATCGAGGTCATGAAGCTCGCCGCCGTCCGGCGCAGGTCGTGGGGTACGAAGTCGACCTCGGCCCGCTTCGCGATTCGCTCGGCCGCCTTCTGGACGGCGGTGATGTGGGCACCCTTGCGGCGCGGGCTCGCAAAGACCCACACGGACCCGCCGGTGACCGGCCGTAGCTCGTCGAGCAGCGACTGGACCTGCGGCGCCAGTGGCACGCGGTGGGTCAGGCCGTTCTTGGCCACCTCGGCGGGATTCGTCCACCAGTCGCCGTCGATGTGCTCCCAGCGCATGGCGAGCACCTCGACGCCGCGCTGAGCGGTGAGCAGCCGCATCTTGAAGGTGGCGGCCATCACCGGGTGGGCGTGGTCGAGCACGCGCCACAGGGCTCGGATCTCTTCTTCGGACAGCACCCGGTCGCGCTGCCGAGCCTTGGCTGGCATCGGCACGCCGAGGCAGGGATTGTGCTCGACCAGGCCGCGGCCGATGCCGAAGTTGTAGATCTTCGAGATCAGCGCCTTTGTGCGGTTCGCCATGATCGGCGCTCCACGGGCGACGATGCCGTCGAGCACCTCGCTGACGTCTTGCCGGCCGATGCTTTTGGCCTTGCGGCGCTTCCAGTGCGGCAAAAGGTCGACCCGGAGCACCCGCTCGTCCTCCCGCCAGCGGCGCTTTTTCACCTTGGCGTGGCGCTCGAGGTAAACCTTCGCCAGCTCACCGAAGGTCGGCGCCCGCCGCTCGGCCTTCTTCTTACCCTGGGGTCTTCGCCCCGTGCGACGGCGGCCAGAGCCTCGCGAGACTTGTCGCGGGCATCGGCGAGGGTCAGCATCGGATAGGCCCCGAGGGTGAGGCGACGCTTGCGGCCATCGGCGGCGCTGTAGCGGACGATGAAGGACTTGCGCCCGCTCTGCGCGACCCGGACGCCGAAACCGGGCAAGCGATCGTCTCAGTAGTCCGTCAGCCACTTGCCGGCGGTGAGGGTGTCAATGCTTCGATGGGTGAGCCGTATCCTGGCCACTAGGCGACCGCTTCTTCCCGCACATTCAAAGTCTAGGCGCCGGTCCCCGAGAGTCGGTTCAGACCGAGACCAAGTCTGTGCGGCACTTACTGGTGTTGACGGTGGATGTGCCACTGCTTGCGATTCCTGCGCATGCCTTGGTAGGGCGGCCTCCGAACCGGGGCGTTTCGCGCTCGGCGATGAGTCGGGGGGCGTCCGGTACGCCCGAACATCGATTCAGAGGATCCCTGCCATGACGTTCATCCACACCCCCCCCTCCGTCCTTCCCCGGATCGACCCGCCCATCCCCGGCGTCTCGTCGGACTCGACCGCCAGCCGGCGGACACGTGGCCGTTGGCTCACGACGCTACTCTTCGCCGGGCTGGCCCTCCTGGTAGCCGCCGAGCCCATGTGGGCCGCCACCATCACGGTCAACTCGAGCCTCGACAACGAGACCCAAGGCGACGGTGTGTGCACCCTCCGCGAGGCCCTCAACAACGCCAACGCCAACAACAACACCACCAGCGGCGACTGCACCACCGGCTCGGGCACGGACACGATCGCATTCAACATCCCTGGCACCGCCCCAGTCGAGATCGAGTTGGTCGATCAGTTGATCGTCACCGATCCGGTCGTTCTCGACGGCACGACCCAGCCGGGCAATTCTGGTGCATGCACCATGCCGATCCCCGATCGGCCAACCTACACCCTTTCGATCTTGGGAGACCTCCTGACCGGTGCCGGGGCCAACACCGCGTTTCGCTTCAGTGACGGCAGCGACGGATCGACCGTCAAGGGATTGAACCTGCAAGGATTCAACTTCCGTACGATCATCGTTCAGTCGGGCAACCATACGTTTGAGTGCAACTTCGTCGGTACGAACGCGGACGGTTCTTCAGCCACGCAGGGGACCAATCGAGGCTTCGACCTCCAGGCTGCCGCTGGAGGAAGCACCATTCGAACCAGCCTGATTTCAGGCAACGGCAACGGTATTCGTGTCGGCTCGGTGATCGGCAGTATCAGCATTCTCGACAATTTCATCGGGACCAATCGCGCCGGAACCGGCGCGGTGCCGAACAATATCGGCGTTTCTATCAGTGGAAATCACGAGGTCGGCAGGTCAGGCAACGGCAACCTGATTTCCGGTAATGCCAACCGAGGCGTCAGCATCGGCGGAACCGGTACAAGGGTCGATGCCAACCTCATCGGCACGGACGTCTCCGGCACCTTTGCGGTGCCCAACGGCGTGGGTATTTTCATCGCAGGTGATGACAACGACATCGGTCGAAGCGGGCGGAACGTCATCTCCGGCAACACGGGCGTTGGCGTGTCCGTCGACGGTGACGACAACGAAGTGGTTTCCAACTACATCGGCACGGACATCAGCGGCACCTTTGCCGTGTCCAACGGTAGCCATGGCGTCACGGTCACCGGTGCGGACAACTCCATCGGTTTCGGGGGCTGCAACAACGGCAATCTCATCTCAGGCAACGTCGGGGATGGCGTCCTTATCTCAGGGCATGAGGCCGACAATACGGATGTCCACTGCAACTCCATCGGAACCAACGCCGACGAGACCGCTGCGGTTCCGAACGGTGGCAACGGCATCACGATTTTCAACGACGACGGGGGCAGCACCGAGCTCCTGAACGTGGGGGTCGGCTTCCGCAGAAATACCTTCAGCAACGTCATCGGCGGCAACGTCGGGCACGGCATCCACGTGACCGATGAAAACAACAACCTGCGGACGCGCGTTTTCATTCTCGGCAACTTCATCGGGACCGACCGCACCGAAACGGTCGATCTCGGGAACGGACTCGATGGCATCAACTTCGGCAACAACATCGAAAACTCCCGCATTGGTCAGTTTCAGAGCGACGGCCCGACCCTGGCCAATACCATTGCATTCAACGACGGCAACGGCGTCAACATTGTCGGCGGCACCAGTCAGGGCAACCGCATCGATCAGAACTTCATCTTCGAGAACGACGGGCTCGGGATCGACCTCGCAGATGACGGCGTGACGCCGAACGACAACAATGACGGTGACGGTGGGCCCAACCGGCGACAGAACTTCCCGGACCTGGTGAGCGCAAGCCTCGACTGCTCCGATCAGTTGACCGTCGAGTACAGCCTGTCTTCGAGCCAGGCGACGGGTTCCAATACCCATGTCCTCGAGTTCTTCCTCGCGGATGCCGACGCCGAAGAGGGCGCTGTCTCCCTCGGCAGGGCGAACTACACGTTCTTCCCCAACGTGAGATCCACGGTCCTGGGAACGGGCGCCGACCTGGGGGTGACGTTCGGCGACCCGCTGGTTGCCACGGCCCAGAGCAACTTGGGCGACACCTCCGAATTTTCGCCCGCCATCGCCGTCAGCTCGAGCTGCGCCTTCGAGGTCACCAACACCAACGACGCCGGCGCGGGCTCCCTGCGCCAGGCCATCCTCGACAGCAACCCGCAGTCCGTGCCGACGATGATCACCTTCGACATCGCGGGCAGCGGACCCCACGTGATCAGCCCTCTATCGGCCCTGCCGCCGATCACCGGCGTGACGGCGATCGATGGTGCCACGCAGCCGGGTGCCGAGACGGTGTGCAGCACCGATCTCGCCAGCCGGCCCGATTACCAGATCGTGATCGACGGTGCCGCGGGCGGGCGTCCGGACCTTCTGACCCTGGTCGCGGGCTCCGAGGGCTCGACGATCCAGGGACTCAACCTCCGCAACGGCAATGCCGCCATCGTCGCGCTGAGCGCCGACCATACGATCCGCTGCAACGGCATCGGCACGGACGAGACCGGCATGCTTGCGATGAGCAACACGGTCGGTGTCTCCCTCGCCTCCGCGGGCAACACCGTCGGTGGCCTGCTCGCCGTGGACGCCAACGAGATCGCCTTCAACGTCACGGGCATTCTCGCGGCGAGCGGCGTGGCCAACAACCTCCGCGGCAACAGCTTCTTCCAGAACACTGGCCTCGCCATCGACCTCGGCGCCGACGGTGCCACGGCCAACGACGCGGCCGACGCTGATCTTGGCGCCAACCTGCTGCAAAACGCGCCTGCGCTGGTGGGCGCCTTGATCGTCGATACCGAGGCCCAGATCACCTACACCGTCGATTCGGATCCGTCGAACCAGGCGTATCCGATTGCGGTGGATTTCTACACGCCGGACGCGGACGTCGAGGAAGGGCAGACCCTGCTCTTCTCGGACGTCTTCGAGGCCGGCGACCACCCGGGCGACGTCGTGGTGTCGGTCACGGCGTCGACTTTCGGCCTCGGCGCCGGCGATCGGGTGGTCGCCCTCGCCACCGACGCGAACGGCAACACCAGCGAGTTCTCGACCTCCGTGGCCCTCATGGCCCCGGGCTGCCTGAACGTCACCACCACCGCCGACAGCGGCACCGGTTCCCTACGTGAGGCTGTCACCTGCGCCAACGCCACGCCCGAGCACGACACCATCACCTTTGCCATCCCTGGTACCGGGCCGCACGAGATCGCGCTCAGCACCGCGCTGCCCACGATCACGGCGCCCGTCACGATCGACGGCACGACGCAATCGGGCAACGGCACCGTGTGCACCACGGCGATTCCCGACCGGCCCACCTACCAGGTCATCGTCAGTTCGACCGGCTTTAGGCTGGGTGCCGGCTCCGATGGATCGACCATTCGGGGCCTCAACGTCCGCGGGTTCTCCGGTCGCCTGATCCACGTGGACGGCAGCGCGAATCACGTCGTCGCCTGCAACTTCCTCGGCACGAACGAAACCGGCATGAGCCGCGTGGGCGTCAATGGCGAAGTACGGATCGAGGCCGGGAATAACGTGACGGTCGGCGGCGCCGACGCGACCCAGGGCAATCTGATTGTCGCCTCCCCCCTCAGCAATGTGGCCGGCGTCAGGTTCATCAATGGGGGTTCGGGCAATCGCCTGCAGCACAACTTCATCGGCACCGACAAGACCGGTACGGCGGCGCTGCCCAACGACTTCGGCGTGGTCGTCAGCAGCTTCTCTGGAACGCAGGAGGATCTCGCCATCCTCGACAACCTGATCTCCGGGAACGCCGCCATCGGCGTCATCGTCGACGACGTCGACGGCCTGGAGATGAAGCGCAACCTCATCGGCACCGATCTCACGGGCACCCAACCCCTCGCCAACGGCGATCAGGGCATCGCCGCGGGTTTCACCCGCACGGCGGACGGCATCACCATCGGTGGCACCGACGTCGGCGACGGCAACACCATCGCTTTCAACGGCGCCCAGGGCGTCACCGTCGGGCAAAGCTCGCGCGTTGCGCTTCTCGGTAACCACATTTTCTCGAACACCCAATTGGGCATCGACTTGGGGGCGGGCGGCGGCACCAACGACGCGGGTGACCCCGATACGGGCAACAACCAGCTTCAGAACTTCCCGGTCTTGACCGGCACGCCGATCATCGACGGCGGCACCCTCGAGATCAGCTATGCCGTCGACGCGACGACCACCAACGCCGCGTACCCGCTGCGGGTCGAGTTCTTCATGGCCGACGGAGACGGTCAGGAGGGCATGACCTACCTGGGCTTCGATGCGTACACCGCGAGCGACTACGCGGGATGCGGCGCCGCCCCGTGCACGAAGGCGGCGAGCATCGCGTTGGGCGGCGACGTGGCGGATGGCGATACCGTGCTCGCCACGGCCACGGACGCGAATGGCAACACCTCGCAGTTCTCGAGCACGACCACCGCCGCAGCCGGTTGCCTGACGGTGACCACCGCCGCCGACACCGGACTCGGCTCTCTGCGCGAGGCCATCACGTGCGCCAACACGCAGGCAGGGCTCGACACCATCACCTTCGCCATTCCGGGCGCCGGACCGCACGTGATCACCCTGGCGTCGAATTTGCCCGACATCGTGGATCCGGTCATCATCGATGGCGCGTCGCAGCCGGGCAGCGAGGGCGTCTGCAAGCAGGCCATTCCCGATCGACCGCCCTACGGCATCGTGATCGATGGCAACGGCGTCGCCAGCAGGGGCCTTCAGCTCTTCTCCAATTCGGGCGGCTCTACGATCCGCGGGCTCAACATCCGTGGGGCGAACACAGCCATCTCGGTCACCGGTGCCGGCGCCAGTTTGCAGTCCATTCAGTGCAACTTCATCGGCACCGACGAGACTGGCCTCGCCGCGGCGGCCAACGTGCTCGGCATCTTCATCGGCAGCGTCGCGAACGTGACGGTCGGCGGCTCCGATCAAGGCGACGGCAACCTGATTTCCGGCAACACGGGCGACGGTCTCGCCCTGCGCGGCGTGAATGCCCTCGACGAGACCATCCAGGGCAACTTCATTGGCACCGACAAGACGGGGCTCGCCCCCCTCGGCAACGGTGGCGCGGGCGTTCTTCTGGACTTCCAAGCCGGCACCGCGACGGTCGGTGGCACCGGCGAGCGTGAAGGCAACGTGATCGCCTACAACGACGTGGGGGTTCTCGACCAGAGCGTCACGGTCGGGCATACGATTCGCGGCAACCGCATCTTCGCCAATACCGGCTTGGGCATCGACCTGGGCAATGACGGTGTGACCGCGAACGATGCGGACGACGCGGACACCGGGACCAACCAGCTCCAGAACACGCCGCAGATCCTGAGCGCCACGACCATGAGCGGCGTGCTCGAGATCGCCTACCTGGTCGACAGCGCGACCGCCAACTCGGCCTATCCGCTCACCGTCGACCTCTATGTGGCGGACGGCGACGGCGAAGAAGGCGCCGTCTACGTCGGCAGCAAGACGTACGGCACGGCCGACGCGCAATCGCCCGTCGTCGTCACCTTCACGAATCCTGGACTGGTCGCGACCGGCGACGTGCTCGTGGCCACCGCGACGGACGCCAACGGGAACACCAGTGAGTTCTCCGCATCGGTCGGGGTCGACGCCTACGTGGTGACCACCACCGCTGACAGCGGCGTCGGCTCCCTTCGCCAGGCGATCCTCAACGCGAATAGCGCCTCCGGCCTGAGCTGGCTCACCTTCCACATCGCGGGCGAGGGTCCCCACGTCATCGCGCCCGCCTCGAACCTGCCGGCGATTCAGCAACCGCTCATCGTTGACGGCGCCTCCCAGGCCGGCAACGAGACCGTTTGTACCGATGCGATCGCGGATCGCGGCGCCTACCAGATCGTCCTGGAGGGCGACATCGGCGGCGCCGGCCTGGTCTTGAACGGGCTCGAACTTCGCGAGGGCGCCAGCGGATCGATCCTCCAAGGGCTCAATGTCCGCAACTTCGTGGATTTCGGCATCTTCCTCAACCAAAGCGACAGCAACATCGTGCGATGCAACGTCATCGGCACGGACGAAACGGGCGCGATGGCAACGGGGAACGGGATGGGTATTCTCGACTTCTTCGGCGAGGACAACCGGATCGGTGGACCGGACGACGGCGACGGCAACCTGATGTCGGGCAACACCGCCGGAACCCAGGGGTTCCCCGGCGCCGGGATCTTCCTCGCCAACTCGCAACGCCCGATCATCCAGGGCAACCTCATCGGAACCGACAAGGGCGGCACAGAAGACCTCGGCAACACCATCGGCGTGAACATCTCGCCGATTGGCTTCGTCACCGACCCGCTCATCGGCGGATCCGAGGAAGGGGAAGGCAATACCTTCGCGTTCAACGACACCGGCATCATCGTGCCCGAGGACAGCGACGGCGTGGCCATTCGCGGCAACGCCTTCTTCGCCAACGACACACTCGCGATCGACCTCGAGGTCGGAGGCACCTCGGGACGCACGCCGAACGATGCCGGCGACGTCGACGACACCGCCAATCGTGGGCAGAACTTCCCCGTGCTGACCACCGTCGACGGTGCCACCGGCGACCTGCTCGTGACGTTCCAGGTCGACACGCCTCCAGCCCAAGCCACCTATCCGCTGACGGTCGAGCTCTTCGTCGCCGACGAGGCGAACGCCCAGGGCGCATTGCCGCTCGGGATGGCCGAGTACAGCGTGGACGACTACGGTGATTGCGGCGCGGCGCCCTGCCCCAAGACGGTCAACCTGGGCGCGATCACGACGCTCGGCCTGGCCGCCGGTCAGCAGGTCGTCAGCACCGCCACCGACGACGAAGGCAACACCAGTGAGTTCTCGGACGGCGCCACGGTGGCCGGACTCGTCGACCTCGCCGTCTCGATCGCGGAATCGATCGACCCGGTCGTCGCGGGCTCGGGCGTCGGCAACCTCGTCTATACGGTGACGGTCACCAACGAGGCCCCTGTGAACGCCACCGGGGTGGTGCTCGACAACACCTTGACCCTGCCGCTGGGCGTAACGGTGGTGTCGCAGGTGCCGTCGGCCGGGTCGTTCAGCGGTACGACGTGGAGCTTGGGCCCGCTTGGTGCGGGTGCCAGCGAGACGCTGGCCGTCACGCTGACGGCCGCCGCGTCGGCCGCCGCGGGCGTCGACACGATCGCGGACACGGTCACCGTCACGGCGGTCGACGGGACCGACACCGACGCCTCGAACGACACGGCGAGCGAATCGACCTCGATCGCACGCTCGGTCGACCTGGGTGTCTCGGTTGTGGAGTCGGTCGACCCGGCCGTCGCCGGCAGCGGTATGGGCAACCTGATCTACACAGTCACCGCATCGAACGGCGGGCCGAGCGACGCCACCGGTGTGGTCTTGGAGAACGTGTTGACGCTACCGACCGGTGTGACGGTCGTGTCGCAGGTGCCCTCTGCGGGCTCGCTCAGCGGTACGACCTGGACCCTCGGTTCGTTGCCTTCGGGTGGGAGCGCGATGCTGACCGTCACCTTGACGGTGGACGCCTCGGCGGCCGCGGGCACGGACGTGATCACCAACGCGGCGACCGTCGCCGCCGTCACCGAAACCGATGCCAACAGCGCGAACGACGCAGCGAGCGAGTCGACCTCGATCACGCGCCAGCTCGACTTGGCCGTGTCGGTGGCGGAGTCGATCGACCCGGCCGTGGCCGGCGCGGGTGTCGGCAATCTGGTCTACACGGTCTTGGTGACCAACAACGGTCTGATCGATGCCACGGGTGTCGTGCTCGAGAACGTTTTGACCCTGCCTGCAGGCGTCGCCGCGGACTCGCAGGTGCCGACCATCGGCACGTTCAGCGGCACGACCTGGACCCTCGGCACCTTGGCGAGCAGCGCCAGTGCCACCCTCACCGTCACGCTGACCGTGGATTCTTCGGCGGCTGTGGGCACCGACGTGATTGCGAACGCGGCGGCCATCACGGCGGTCAACGAGGCGGACAGCGATACGTCGAACGACACGGCGAGTGAGTCGACGTCCATCGGCCGCGGGGTCGACGTGTCGGTGTCGGTCGGCGAGTCGATCGATCCTGTGGTGGCCGGCTCGGGCGTGGGCAACCTGGTCTACACAGTGACGGTCACCAACGACGGTCGGTCCGACGCCACGGGAGTGACGCTGTCGAACAGCTTGACCCTGCCCACGGGCGTCGCGGCGGACTCGGAGGTGCCGTCGGCCGGCACGTTCAGCGGCACGACCTGGACCCTCGGGACCTTGGCCGCGGGTACCAGTGAGACCTTGACCGTCACGCTGACAGCGGACGCCTCGGCGGCCGCGGGCACGGATGTGATCACCAACGCGGCGACCATCACGGCGGTCAACGAGGGGGACAGCGATACGTCGAACGACACGGCCAGCGAGTCGACCTCGATCGTGCGCGAGCTCGATCTGGCGGTCTCTCTGGTGGAGGCCGGCGGCCTGTCCGCTGTGTTGCCAGGCGGCACCTTGACCTACGAGGTCACCGCCAGCAACGTCGGCCCGTCGGATGCGACCGGGGTGGTCCTCAACGGGACCGTGCCCGACCACACCAGCTTCGACAGCGCGGCGAGCGACGCCGGTTGGCAATGCGTGCCCGACGCCACGGCCGGCTCGGCGTGCACCCTCGACGTCGGAGATTTGGCGAGCGGAGACACGTCGCCCGTCGCCTTCGTGGTCCTCGTCGATGCGTCGCTCTCGCGCGACGTGACCGAGATCACCAACGAAGCGTCGATCACGACCAACAGTGGGGAAGTGGACGTGAACCCGGCGGACAACACCGACGCGCTCGCGACGCCCGTCGACCTGCCGCCGATCGTCGAAGGGGTAGACACCGTGGCCATGCCGTTGGCCGAGGGGCTCGTCGACGGCGACCTCGTGGAGGTGCCGATCACCCAGATTTTGCTCGCGTTCTCCGAGTCCGTGACGGGTGGCGCGGCCGCCGACAGCTTCCGGCTGTTCGAGGCCGGAGCCGACGGCG
Source organism: Acidobacteriota bacterium (assembly GCA_039028635.1). NCBI lineage: Bacteria > Pseudomonadati > Acidobacteriota > Acidobacteriota bacterium. The sequence goes on along the minus strand of JBCCHV010000003.1, from coordinate 9,297 downwards.
TCGTCTCGTCGTCCTGCCTGGGTCTCCAAGGCGACGATCAGGAGATCACGATCGTCTCGACGGTCTACGACGATGCGGTGCTCTACGACACGCCGACCAGCCGGCTCGAGCTCGGCGCGGGGCTGCCACTGCAGAAGGGAAGGTACCGGGTCCTCGCCTGCGGTGACGAGATCGAGGACGCCGCCGGTCAGTTGCTCGACGGTGACGTGGATGGTGTGGCCGGGGGCGATTTCGGTGTCGGCTTCAGCGTCCGTGCCTCCAGCCTGCTCGAGAACCCGAACTTCGACCAGGCCTTGGCGCCGTGGTCCTCGCTCGACTTCGATTGGAGCGACGAGGATGCCGATGGGGCGCCATCTTCCGGGGCGACGGCAGCCATGCCGGTCACGGAGGCGGTCTTGGATCACCCGTGCATCGAGGTGGACGCCAGCCAGGTCGGCCTCGTATCGTCCATGCTCGTGTGGATCGACGACCCGACCGGCGCGTCCCCGGCCGTCGTGCTCGAGCTCGACTTCTTCGACGAGAGCGGCTGCCAAGGCACGCTGGTGACGTCGCAGGCGATGTCGAGCGTGGAGGGCGGCACCGGTATGGCGTGGCTGGAGTCGAAGGCCTCGGTCGAGCTGCCAGAGAACGTAGTCTCGGCCCGCCCGCGCTTGCGCTACCGGACCACCGACGCCGCTTCGAGCGTGGCCCTGGTCGATCGCATCACGCTGATCCCGTCGTTGGTTTTCGCGGACGGCTTCGAGTCGGGCGATACCAGCGCATGGTCGGTGACCGTGCCCTGATCGCCAACAATCGAATCGAGCACCGGACACCTACCGCCTCACGCCGGGCCGTGGGCGTTACCATTCTCTCGCCACGACCTCTTTGAGGATCTGCTTGTCCAGCGTCAGCTCGGCGACGGCTGCCTTGAGCCGTCTGTTCTCCTCCTCGAGCTCTCGTAGGCGCCTGGCCTCACTGATGTCCGTGCCGCCGAACTTGGCCTTCCAGCGGTAGTACGTGCCTGCCGTGTGGAGGTGCCACCGACTTGACTTAGGTCAGTGCGTGCCTGCCGTGTGGAGGTGCCACCCACTTGACTTAGGTCAGCCGTGTGGAGGTGCCACCGACTTGACTTAGGTCAATGGAATCAGTGGCTTGAGTCCTGGGCCGGCGCTGGGCCTCGATCATTCCCCGGACTCAGGCTCGACGGTTCCAGGAATCTGGCGGCCTGAACGAGGATGCTTGGTGGCTTGCTGCGCTCGCTTCCGGAGTCGCTCGACCCGCCGGCTTGCAGCGACCAGATTGTTTTGAGCGAGGTACTGGCCCCGTTGGCTGAAGAGCCAGCCTCTTACTTAGAAGGTGGCGGTGGCGGATTTGACGCTTCGCCAGCAGGCCCTCAAGGATGCTCTTTCAAGAAAATGGTGACGCCCTCGGCCCGGCGTGCTGCGGTCCGTCATTTCCGGGAGCGGTGGCAGCCCTTGGGTAGAGGTCACAGCCTCTTAACTCAAGTGGGATTATCCACTTGTTATTCCGCATTTCCGTCGTGGTGTCGCATCAACTCTATCTTCACGACTTTGTTTGTATTCAGGTTCTCGACGCTGGCAAGCAATCGATAGCCGATTGCAGGCACAAAGTAGATTGCGTCTTCGTATTCGTCGGTGACTTGAAAGTTCTCCTGAATGACTTTGCGTGCCGATTCCAACGATTGACCAATATGCAATCCGCATCGCAGCGGCTGATCGAATGGCGCAATGATGTGGACTTCGTCGACCAAGGGGTTTAGCGCTTCCGTATCGTCACGGCCTATATAAACCTGAACTCCAAGAAGAGGGTAATGCCAGATAAGATCGCCTCCAGGATCTCCGCCGGTGGCGTTAGACGATTGGGTCAGCGACTGCGAATCCGGATCGCCAAAGCGATCTTGAACGTCGTTCAGTGTCGTGACTCCTGGCTCAACGCCAGCAAGACTACGGAATGCGAAAGGATGCGATGTCATAGTGTCGTATGACTCCCGGGCTAAGCAACGGCGTTCGCCGTATGCTTAAGCCATTGGTTCTGCGCTCCTAATGCATGTAGGCTCCAAATCATCGAGGGAGCCATCGTTGTTATTCCCGTCCGTCCTATAAGTTGAGCGGAGGATTAGCTTTGCGGGCCGCGTGCCTTTCCGCAACCTATGTTCTCTCCTGTGGAACTCGACCAAATGCTGAGCGTCTCTTACTAACTTCGATTCTATTCGATCGGAAAGAGAAGGCGCGAAGGAGTTTCCGTCTCACCAGGCCGGCGTCGGTCGGTGAGTTTCGAACCGAACTACTTCTCTTTGAGTGCGAGGAGAGGGCCAAGCATCAGACGGTCCTTTGCTCTCCCTGTAGACCGCTTGATGTCGATCAGGGCATCGAGGGTCAGGACCCGGACGGAGAGGTCTTGGGTTGCGACGACCTCCGAGTCGGGAAGGAGGGCCTCGAAGTCTCGACCATCGGGCAGCGTGGCAAGAGGGTCGAAGGGTCCCAGGCGGGTGGTCAGCAGCAGGGCTCCGTCTGCCTCGAGGTGACCGCGGGTGGGTCGAAGGCTGCGGCCGGCTGGGTCGCGGACTCGGGCGTCGAGCTGCTTCAGGAGCGTTTCTAAGCGGTCGAGACTCTGCGAGGTCCGTCGGTAGACGACATCGAGATCTATGGTGGTGATTGGGGCTCCATGGATCACCGCGGCGACGCCTCCGATGACGATGACTTCGACTTCGGCTCTTGTGATCTCCGCCAGGAGGCCTTCGAGGTCAGCCGTCGGAGGATGCAGCATGGCGCAGGCGAGCGAGACTTCGGGCGGCGTGGGAGCAGACGCGGAGTCGCTCGGAAACGTCGAGTGATCGGAACCAGTCGATAAGCCCGGGATCGACCTCGTCACGGAGCTGCTCGAGCTCACGATCGAGAAGAGGGCCTTCGATGGTGCCCCGGGCCTTCGCGTGTTTGATGCTCTCGGCCATGGGGCGAGACTACCATCGGGGCATGATCGAGAGAGGCCTGGCGATCGACCCGAAAGAGTTGGGCGCTGCCTTGGTGGAACTACCGCCTTCGACGAAGTCGTCAGGAACCTGCGCCGCAAAGTCCACCAGATTCTGCCGAGGTCACCCGCGACGTCGTGCGATGAGGGTCCCGTGGCCCCAGAAATTAAGCCCCCCAGCGCGCTTCGGCGCGACTGGGGGGCTTCAGCCAACGAAGCTTAGGGCTTGTTGACGCAGAGGGTGAAGCTGGCCGAGCCGGAGTAGGCGCTCACGCGCCAGCGGTAGTAGCGCAGCCGGTTGTTCGTGTAGTTGATCACCTCGTTGCAGCCGCTGCTGGTCGAGGAAGCTACCGTGGATCGGTAGCTGCCGTTGCTGCGCATGCGGTCGAGGTACAGGTCCAGATCGGCGCCGGAGCAGATCAGGAGACCATTGAAGTTCCCGCTATCGCGGAAGATGTTGGTCACCTGGTCCGGGTTGCCGGCGGAGATGGTGCCGTTGAACTCGGTGTAGCCCGCCGGACAGCTGCCGCTGGGGCCGCCGGAGCCGGGGTCCAGGAACGGCTCGACGCTCGAGTAGTAGGCCGCCAAGGCGCCGTCCACGGTACGGTCGTCGCCGTCGCAGGAGGTCTCCGGAGAGAGGCCGCAGGCGCCGGAGAGCTGGCCCACCACCTGGCCGCTCGAGTTGAGCACCACGGAGCCGGAGCTGCCACCTTCGGTGGCTCCCAGGGTGTCGTCGCTGTAGATCCACGGGCCGCGCGGCCAGGAGCCGCAGGTGCCCGCGGTGGTGTTGACGCTGTGCTCCGAGTAAGCCTGGGGCGCGCCGCCCGGATGGCTAATGCGGAACAAGTTGGTGCCGGCGGAGTTGGCCACCGCGGTGGCGGTCCAGCCCAACAGGACGCTACCTGCTGGCGGCTGCTGGGCCAGCTCAACCAGGGTGTAGTCGCTGGAGGAGCTGGTGGATAGGATGGTCGAGCCCACGGTGCGCGGCAATGAGGCGGAGTAGGGGTTGAAGCAGGCGCCGCCGCAGGGGGTGGTGTACTGGAAGTAGGCCTCCAGGCTGTTGGCCGAGGAGCCGCTGCTGAAGCAGTGGTTGGCGGTCAGCAGCAGCGGAACCTGGGTGGAGGTGTCGGTGTCGTTGAGCAGACCGCCTGAGCAGATGAAGGAGCTGCTACCGACGGCAAACAGCAGATGGGCAGTAGCGTCCGCCGCCGGCTGGATGGCGCTGGGGATCGACTCGCAGGCGGCGTTGGTGGTGCAGGCCTGGTTGAAGCCACAAAAAGCGGAGGCCTCGGGTGTCTGGGCGAGGAAGAAGTTAGGCCCGAGGTGGGCGATCTCCTTGACGGTGAAGGAAGCTCCCGCCGAAGCGGCATTTCCCCTGGCCCTCGGTGGCAGGTGCAATTGCAGACGGATCTCGTCGCCGAGGAGGGTATGGGTCCACTGGCTGCCGTCCCCCAGGGGCCCGCGGCCGGTGTAGGGGCCGAAGGCCTGGCCGGAGGCGTTGTAGGCATAGAGCTCGGCGCCCTTGGGCAGGTCGAGGTCTCCCAGGTGCAGGCGCACGGCGATGGCCCCAGGAGAGCGCACGGCGGCGCTCCAGACGTCCCCTTCGGCGCGCCGCAGGACTTGCCCGAAGCCGCCCTCCGAGGCCGAATTAACCTTCAGGCCCAGGGCGATGTTGGAGCCCACCAGCAGTCGGCCTTGATCCTTCGGGGCCTTCTCCAGGCGGGTCTGTTCCTCCACCGGCAGCGGTGCCACCAAGGCTTCGCGGTCCGGCGCTTCGAGGGTTAGGAGCGTGGAGTTCAGTTCATGCATGGCATGGGCATGGGCCGCCGGATCGAGCTGTCCGGACACTACTTCCGAGCCAACCTCGGTGCCGAAGGCCGGCACCACCACCAACATCAGAATCGCAGCACTGGAAATCCACTTCATCGATTGCTCTCCCTTGGGAGGGGGCCCGCGGCCGGAGCTCCGGTCGCGAGCCCGCGTTCTTCTTTATCCGATCAGTCAATGGATACATATATCTACATTGGATCGAATAAAGAAATGAAAATGAGAACCTATTATCGTTAGTGCCTCGCCCAGGGCCAGGTGAGACAGGGCCTGTAGAAGTAGTTGCCGTCCGCTTGAGTTGGGATTGACTTAGATCAATGGGTTCAGTGGTTTGAGTCCCAAGGCTTTGCCGGGCCTAAGTCATTCCTCGAGCCGAGGATCGAGGATTCCTAGGAGTCAGTGGCTCTCGACATCCATGAAAATATGGATCCCTGAGCCGATGGCTCGATGGACGATTCGAAATCCCGTTTCACGAGTTCCCGAATGTCCTTCGCAGTTGGTGCTCTCCAGCCGGCCGGGCTGGTAGAGGTGCTGGGCCGGGCTGGTAGAGGTGCCACCCTTTGACTTCGCGAGATGTGCGAGAGCCTCGAAACCTCATCGGCGAGACGGTCGCACCGGTGATCGTCGCCTTGTTGTCGAACGCGGGTGGATAGGGGCAGGGCCTGGTGGTGGCGGTCGAAGAATTCGACGAACGGCCGCCGATGATCTTCGACGGCGCTGGCTAGGGCCTTCGGCAGGGCCGGATGGCCGAGGTCCTAGCAGCGCTCTTCCCGCTCGAGTAGCCGTTCCCGGGGCCGGAGAAGGCCGGCGCCCGGGTTAAGGGGCTCTCGAAATTTTGCACTCGCCGATCGCGCCGACCGGTGTGGCGACGTCGTTGCGAGGTGGGTCGGCTCAGGGAGCCATGGCGCTCCAGGCGGACGTGTCGCCGCTCTCGAAGCCGTCGGTGAACAGGCCCAGAAAATCGACGAGAAAGCCGTGAAACGCGGCGTTGCGTATGCCCCAGCCGGCGATGAAGCGCTTGTCCGGAGACACCGCAATCGGTGTATCCAAGGACCAGGATTGGAGCCCCTCGACACCCTGCGTCGTCAGGTAATCGTCGATTCGGACCATACCGTCCTTTGGGGTCCAGGCGAAGCCAGCGCGATCGATGGGTGACCCGCCACTGAATCCGACGATCAGGTTGCCGTCCTCGCTGAGATCTGTTGCCCGCGCACTTCCGGCCGGGTTGCTGAGCACCCCGATCAGCTCGATACCGGTGGTGCTGGTCCAGCGGTATGCCTGGTTGGAGAGTGCTCCGCCGCGCCCGCCGACGATGATCGAACCGTCCGAATTGGCCGCCGTCGCCTCTCCCACGGTCTCTTCGTCGCTCAGAGGGCTTTCTGTGCCACTGACCCAACGAGCACCTTCCCATGTCCCCGTGTCAGGGTTTGCATCCCATCCCACGGCCGTCGTGCCGTCTTCCGACACGCCGTTGGCCCGACTGTTGTCGCCGACGGCACCCAGGTCGACCATGCCGTTGACCTCGTCCCAGCGAAAGGCTCGAGCGCTGACACAGTCATGCCAGGCCAAACCCACGATCACCGACCCGTCCCCGTTGATCCCCCAGACACTGCTACTAAGGATGTCGCAAGGCGCCCCACCAGGAACATCGCCGAGCAGCTGCCAGTTTGTGCCGTTCACCCAGATCGCCGCCTTTTCGATCGCGCCATCCATGATGGTGCCGCCGATCACCGCGCCGTCACCGGACACGTAGGGCGGCCCGCTGCCGCCGATCAGTTGGAGGCCGTTGGCCCGAGTCCAGCGAAAGGCAGAGCCGCCGAGCCCGAAGGAGCCGACGACCACCTGGCCGTCGTCGCTCATTCCGGAAACGATCGCGTTGGGCCCCAGGTCGATGATCGTCTGGGCTTCGGCCTGCGCGGCAAGATGGGCGATACACAAGAACAAGCTCCAAACCATCCAGGGTGTTTTCTTCACGGTTTCCTCCTGCGTGGATTGCGGCGTGCAATCTCGTCTCCATCGACATTGCCGGCATCACGCGGGTCGAGGTCGCTAGGCTGCACGGTTCCTTGGCTCTGTCGAAGGTCACCCGGAACGCCGGTTCTGAACGCGAATCGACGTCTGCGGGCCCTTTGCGTTGTGAGCTTGATTGTGGCTTCGTGGGAACCGCTGGGTCCTTCGCTTCCGCTTCGCGATTCCTCCGCGGTTTCTTCGCCCGACCTTCGCGCCCTGCCTTGCGCTCTCCGGGATCCGAGGTAGCGCATAGATCCTTCGAGATATCCTAGGGTCGACATAAACACCGTCCACCAATCCAGGCGAGGCCCGCGAATCGTCGTTCGATCCCCATGTCCGCGCTCGTGACGAACAAGCCGCTGTTGGCCAGTGACTTCACCGTCGGTGACTGGTTGGTAGAACCGCGCGAGCTGCGCATTCGACGCGGTGGTGAGGATCGGGCCTTGAGCCCGATGCAAATGGATCTGCTGGTGTTCCTTTGCGCCCGTCCAGGGGCGCTGGTGAGCAAGGCCGAATTGCTGGCAGCGGTTTGGCGAGGTGCGGAGGTCGAAGACGGGGCCCTGGCGCGGTGCGTGTCCGAGCTGCGTCAGCTTCTGGGCGACAGCGCGAAGAACCCGGATTACATCGAGACGGTGCGGGGCCGCGGCTACCGCCTGGTCGCCGTCGTCGAGAGCCCAGCGGTCCCTGAGGCGCCATCCGAGGAGCGAAGGCCAAGGCGGCCTCCCTGGGTCGCGGTGCTGCTGGCACTGCTCGTCTTGGCGGGCGCCTGGGGCGTCATCGGACTGCTGAAGGGAGGCGCCCCGCTCATCCCAGCAACGGGAAACGGCCCAGTCGCCGTCGACGTCTCGAACGAGCCGATGGCAGCGCGGCGAACGGTTGCGGTGCTGAGATTCGAGAATCTGACCGGTGCTACGAAGCATGACTGGATGACCACCGGGCTTGCGGAGAGCCTGTCGGCCGAGTTGGCGGCGGCTCCGGAGTTGCGGGTCGTGCCGACGGCGGCGGTGCGCAGCGTCGAACGAAAGCTGTCGACCGATCCCTCGGACGACGAGCAAGGGCATCGCTATCTGTCAGCGGCTTTGGGTGTGGATCTCGTGGTCTTCGGCTCTTTCTTGGCAGATGGCCAGGGGGAGCAGGAAGCTCTCCGCATCAACGTCTGGGTCAAGGACACCTCGGCGCCGGGCGGTTTGCAGGAGGTGCTGATCGAAGAGCGCCCGGCCGATGAGTTGCTCCAGACGCTGGCCTTGGTCGGTGCTCGGCTGCGGGCCAGCCTGGGGCTGGGCGGCGAAGCGATCCGACGGCCGCTCGGCGACGAACATGCTCGCTCCCGTTCCTCGTTGGCCGCGCGTCTGTTTCACGAGGGCCAGTGGCTGTTGCAGCGTCATCGAGCCGCGGCGGCGCGCGCCAAGCTGGAAATGTCGATCGCCGAAGACCCGTCCCAACCGCTGGCGCACCTGGCGCTGTCCAAAGCCTGGTCGGAGCTCGGCGACTACCACGAGGCGCGGCGAGTCGCGGCCACCGCGCTCGAGCTCGCCCCGGGCCTGCCCAACGAGCAACGTCTCTGGGTCGAGGCCGGCGCTTCCCGGGCGGCGCGCTCGTGGGAAGCGGCTCTAGAAAGTATCGGGCGCTCTGGCTGCTGTCGCCGGAGAGCCTCGAGTACGGCTTGCGAACCGCTGAGGCCGAGCTGCGCGCCGGGATGCTCGAGGCTTCGCTCGACAGCATCGAGCGCCTGCGCAGCAACCCTGCAGCCCAGCAGGACCCCCGGATCGAGCTGATCGCCGCTGCCTCCGCCGAACAGATGGGGCGGCATGAGGCGGCGGCGAAAGCTGCCCGCAAGGCAACGAGCCTGGCTTCGGCGCTCGGCGCCACCCACCTGGCGGCGCGAGCGCATCAAGCCGAAGCGTATTCGCTGCTCTCGGCCGCGCGCCTGCCCGAGGCGCTGGTCGCCGCCGAAAACGCACGCCAGCTGTTTGCCGAGTCCGGTGATCTGGTCAGTACCGGCCGGGTCTTGGCACGATTTGCCGTCAAGCTGGTAGAGCGCCGCGAGGTCGACTTGGCGCAGGGCCTGCTCGACGAAACCCGCTCGATTGTCCGGGATCACCCGGATCCGGCTTTCGAGGCAGACATCGCGATGGCGCGGGGATTGTTGGCGCGAGCCAGTGGCGATCGTGCCGAGTTTGCTCGGTATTTAGAGCAAGCTCGTCAGACATTCTCCCGACTTGGCGATGTCGCGGGCAATGCCCGCGTCGACACCTGCCTGGGGGTGCGCGCGGCGACAAGTGGCGAGGGCGCTCTGGCGACACGCCTATGGGCGGATGCAGCGGCGGGGTTTCGCGAGGTGGGCGATGGCCTCTCGGCCTCGATGGTCGAGGAGAACCTGGCATGGCTGGCGCTCAATCTTGGCCACGTCACCGAGGCGCAGACCCGCTTCCAGACTTTGGCAGCGCAAGCGCAAGCCATCGGACGCTACGCCCAGGCCGTACGTGTCCTGGT